>CAJOFG010000120.1 GCA_905233965.1 uncultured Selenomonadaceae bacterium | reverse complement strand
TCTTGCCCATGCCGTCAGTCGAATGGGCGATCGCCGAAATAAAATTCGCGACGGAAAAATCGGGTGCGCTCGGCGTGAAAGTTGCAAGCAATTCTGACGGCGTGTATTTGGGCGACGAAATTTTAAATCCAATTTTTGCGGAACTTAACAAAAGAAATTCGCTTGTAATTATGCACCCGAGCCCTGCGCGAATGTTGCCGCGTGAAAAAGTTATCACCGGAAAAGTTATGGCGTTGTTTGAATATCCTGCAGATACAACGCGGGCGGTTTTAAATCTTTTGGCGAACGGCACTTTGGAAAAATTTTTGTACGGCTCGGATTATCCCTACGTCCCGGCAGAAATTTTGCTGAAGAAAAAACAAATGCTTGACGCGGAACTTGAGAAAAGAAATTTGATAGAAACAATTTACGTTGACAACGCGAAAAAAAATTTGGAGGTGACGACATGAAAAAAGAAACCGCCGAAGTTGAAAACAAATTGCTTGAACTTGCATTGAACCGACGTTCCTGCCGACGTTACACCGGCGAAAAAGTTTCCGATGAAGTCGTTAAAGAAATTTTGAAAATT
Source organism: uncultured Selenomonadaceae bacterium (assembly GCA_905233965.1). Taxonomy (GTDB): domain Bacteria; phylum Bacillota; class Negativicutes; order Selenomonadales; family Selenomonadaceae; genus Quinella. The sequence goes on along the minus strand of CAJOFG010000120.1, from coordinate 7,388 downwards.
GCCTTGCTTGCTCCGTCGTCTTGGGGGCAACATCCGATTGAGTTTGTCGTCGTCCGCGACAAAAAAATGCTTGAGTTGACGGCGCGTTGCAAAAAAATCGGTGCGGGTCCTCTGCCGACTGCCGACGTTGCAATTTTCGTCATGGCTGACACTTCAAACTGCGAACTTTGGATTGAAGATGCCGCCGTTGCTTCGACTTACATTTTGCTTGCGGCGGAGCAATTCGGACTCGGCGCGTGTTGGATTCACATAAGAAATCGCGCCGGCAGGAATACGACTGCCGACGAAGAAATAAGAGAGTTGCTCGGCGTGCCGGACAATTACTCGATTTTGAATGCCGTTGCATTGGGGCAGAAGGGCGAAAAAAAATCTCCGCGCAACGAAGAAAATATTTTTTGGAAAAATGTTCACGTCGAGAAATTTTAACGGAGGGAATTTTTATGAAGAAAAAAATTTTTGTCGTCGGCGCGGGTAAGGGACTCGGTAACGGAGTCGCCGAAAAATTTGCGAACGAAAATTTTCAAGTCGTTTTAATTTCGCGCAGTGAAGAAAATCTTGCCGCATACAAAAAAGATTTTGCGGAAAAAAATATTGAAGTCGAAACTCAAGCGGCGGACGTTTCAAACTTCGACGACTTTACGAAAATTTTTAAATCTCTCGCCGAAAAGTTCGGAACGCCGGACGCACTTTTTTACAACGTCGGAATAACTTCGCCGGACGATGAAAATTTGAGCGCGAAAGACTTGGTTGCACATTACTCGACCGACGTTGCAGGAGCTTTCAACTGCGTTAAACTTCTCGACACGAAAGAGTTTGCCGAAAAGAACGGCGCGATTTTGATTACCGGCGGCGGCTTGGCGATTCAACCTTACGCTGACTATTTGCCGCTCTCTATGGACAAGGCGGCACTTCGCGCAATGGTTCAAGCGTTGACACCGGTTTTGAAGTCGAAGGGAATTTTTATCGGCACGGTTCAAGTTACCGGCGTTATCGGCTCGAACGAAAAATTTTTGCCTGAGAATATCGCCGAAGAATTTTGGAAACTGTACGACAAACGCGAAGTGAACGAAATTATTTATTGAACGTGTCCGACGGAGGGAATTTGTCATGCGTAAAATTTTTTCTGCGGTATTCCTGCTGATTTTTCTTGTAAATGTTTCATTGACTTCGGCGGCGGAGATTTGGAAATTTCCGGAAAATCCCGTTCGACTTGAAGGAGCGGCAAAACAAAATTACGTCCGGGAAAGAATGGACGTAATTTACCAACGGAAACCGGGCGCGCCGAATCCTTTTTCAAAATTTGAAGTGCCGGACGGTTGGAGTTATGAAAAATTTGAAGTTGACGGGGCGAAAGTCGAAAGTCTTGAAAATTCTTCAGCGAAAACCAATCGCGTCATTTTGCATTTGCACGGCGGCGGTTATGTTCTGCCTTTGGACGACGGGCACAGAAATTTAAGCCTCGTTCAAGCCGACTTGACGGACGCAAGAAAAATTTTTCTCGTCGATTACAGAATCGCGCCGGAAAATGTTTATCCCGCCGCGCTTGACGATGCCGTTAAGACTTACAAAGAAATTTTGACTCGCGGAATAAAACCGGAAAATATTATCGTCACCGGAGATTCTGCCGGCGGAAATTTGGCGTTGGCTCTGTCGCTGTACCTGAAGGAAAATAAAATTCCTCAGCCGGCTTGCCTGATTTTGATTTCCCCTTGGACGACTTTGGAAACAAATCCGCCGTCGCGGAGATACAACGCCGAACGCGATTTGATTTTGGGAAAAGGTACGCCGCTTTACGAACCGGTAAAAAATCCGGCTTATGCAAAAGGTCAAGACAAAAAAGATCCGAAACTTTCGCCGGTTTATGCCGACTTAAAAAATTTGCCGCCCATGCTGATTCAAGTCGGCGGTTACGAATTATTTCTCGATGAAGGTTTTGAACTCGCGAAAAAAGCGGCGGCCGAAGACGTGAAAGTTACCTTGACGGTCTATCCGGGAATGTCGCACGATTTCGCGTTGCTGATACCGGAATTGCAGGACAGCGTTGATTCATTCAAAGAGATTCGCGACTTTGTAAATCTGCACGTCGGTAATTGATAAAATTTTATTGGAGGGATTTTTATGCCGATGATCACGGTCGATGCGCTCCACCCGACTAAGGAGCAAAAAGAAAAACTTGTCGTCGAACTTACGAAAAAGGCAAGCGAAATTTTGGGAGTGGACGAAAAATCTTTCTTCGTCCTCATCAAAGAGAATGACTTGGATAATTGGGGAGTCGGCGGACAACCTCTCGAAAAATTCTTGGCGAACAAAAAATAATTATTGAAAAATTTTTTTACCGGCGCGAAAATTTTTTTGCCGGTAATTTTTTTTGCAATGCCGGGTCTGCGCGGGATATTTTTATGAACTTTTGCCTTGACGTTAATTTTGTATGACGATAAAATTTCTGCAACCTGAAAATTTTTTTAAGCGGAGGGATTTTATCGTGAAAGAATTTCTGAAGTTTTTAAGTCCGCTTTTCGTTTTCGCCGGACTTTTTATTTTCGGTACCGCACCGGTCCGGGCGGAGCTTGTAGAAGTTTCGCCGCATATTTTTACCGATGTCATTGACGAGAAAGACAGATTTTTGAACGGCGACAAACATATTATTTTCGTCGGTTGCGGTTCTCCGATTTTTCCCGGCAAAAAAACTCATTACCTTGAAGTCAAAACGATTCAACACGGAATTATGCCGAACGGGCGACTTATAATCAAATGCAACTTCAACGGAATGTATGAGTTTGCCTGTTTTTATCTCGACAAAAAACCGGACGGTTCGCACCGCGCACGTTTCATGATGGGACCGACCGTCAACACCACGCTGAGTCCGTTTGAAGTCGATTCGGTTCTCGCGCAATTCAGCGACGTACTCCTTGATCCTTTCCCGGAAAAAGGAACGAATTTGATTGTACATCGTGCCGCCGAAATTCTTTATTACCTCGTCAAAGGTGAAAAATATTACGGCGATTTAAACCCGGAAGATTTTCTTGACGGCTCCGGCAAAGACATCGTGAACCCGTACACACCGGAACTTTACGAGACTTGCAGAATGACCGGTTTGGGCGCAATGAAACAACAGTAAGAGGACGGACGCGATTTGCCCGGAACTTTGATTGACGCGAAAAAATTTTTGGAACTTTTAAGTGCCGGGCTTTTTGTTTGCGACGGAAAATTTTTTCGGCGAATAAAAAAATTTATGCCGTGTTGACGGAGGTAAAAAAATTTTGACTGAAGAAAATCGCAGGGCTTTGGCGGAGGGATTTCGGGACGGCACTCCGATAGGGCTGGGATATTTTGTCGTCTCGTTCACTTTGGGAATTGTCGCCAAACACGCCGGACTGACACCTGCGCAAGGATTTTGGATGAGTTTTTTTAACAATGCATCCGCCGGAGAATATGCCGCGCTTACCGTGATGATGGCGGACGCTCCGTATCTCGAAATGATAATCATAACTTTGGTTGCGAATCTCCGGTACGTTTTGATGAGTACGGTGCTGAGTCAAAAATTTTCGCCGACGACACCTTTTTACCACAGAATTTTTGTGGGCTTCGACGTGACGGACGAAATTTTCGGAATATCGGTTGCGCGACCGGGATATTTGAATCCGTTTTACAATTACGGGGCGATGTTGACTGCTCTGCCCGGTTGGTCAATCGGGACGGCGTTGGGAATTGTCGCGGGAAATATTTTGCCGGAGTCTGCGGTAAGTGCGTTGGGTGTCGCGCTGTACGGAATGTTTTTGGCGATAATAATTCCGCCGGCGAAGAAAGATAAAATTATCGGCGTTGCGGTTGCGATAAGTTTCGCACTGAGTTTTTTGGCGAAAAATATTTTCCCGGACGTTTCCGGAGGAACGCGAACAATTATTTTAACGATTTTAATTGCCGGAGCCGTCGCGATTTTGAAACCGGTTAAAGAAAATTCGGAGGAAAAAAATGACGCATGACATTTACATTTACCTTTTCGTGATGAGCGCGGTGACTTTGGCGATAAGAATTTTGCCGCTGACTTTGATAAGGAGCGAAATAAAAAATGTAACGCTTCGCTCGTTTTTGTATTACGTTCCGTATGTGACTTTGGCGGTGATGACTTTCCCGGCGATTTTGTATGCGACTCAATCGGAAATTTCCGGCGCGATCGCTTTGGCAGCCGGAATTTTTTCCGCGTGGTTCGGAGCAAGTTTGTTTCAAGTTTCGGTTTTGTGTTGCGTTACGGTTTTTATAACGGAACTTTTTATCTGAATCCGAATAAAAATAAATTTGAAGAAAAATTTTTCTTGTGCTATTATAAAATCAAAGTCGGGGCGTAGCTCAGTTTGGCAGAGCACCTGCCTTGGGAGCAGGGGGTCGCAGGTTCAAATCCTGTTGCTCCGACCATTTTTTTTGAAATAAATTTTCCCAAATAAAAAAATTCTCCGATGAAAAAAATTTCGTCGGAGAAATTTTTTTGTTTGATGAGTCAAAATTTAATCTTCGTAACCGTGCGGGTGTTTGCTGTGCCAATTCCACGCGGTTTGAATAATCGTTTCAATGTCGGTGTAACGCGGTTGCCAGCCCAAAATTTTTCTTGCTTTGTCACTCGACGCGATGAGTTGCGCCGGGTCACCTTCGCGACGTTCGCCGATCTCAACTTTTATGTCTTGCCCGGTAACTTTTTTTGCCGTTTCGATAATTTCTTTCACGGAAAAACCTTTGCCGTTTCCGAGATTGAAAATATTCGACGCGCCGCCTTTGCGAAGATATTCAAGCGCGAGAATGTGTGCGTCGGCAAGGTCGATAACGTGAATGTAATCGCGCAGACAAGTTCCGTCCGGCGTGTCGTAGTCTTCGCCGAAAACGGTTATACTTTCCCGCTGACCGAGCGGAACGCGCAAAACGAGCGGGATTAAATGAGTTTCGCATTTATGATCTTCGCCGGTTGAGCCGTCGTCCGCCGCACCCGCCGCGTTAAAATATCTCAGCGAAACATAACGGACACCGTTCGCCGGGCTGACCCACTTCATCATTTTTTCCATCGTCAATTTCGTTTCGCCGTAGGGATTCGTCGGAAAAGTTTTGTCGTCCTCCGTTATCGGAATTTTTTCCGGCTCCCCGTAAGTCGCCGCCGTCGAACTGAAAACAATTTTATCCGTCCCGTGCTTGACCATAGACTCAAGCAGAACCTGCATACCGTAAACATTGTTGTTGAAGTAAACCAAAGGCTTTTTCATACTTTCGCCGACGAGGGAATTTGCCGCAAAATGAATGACTGCCTCAATTTTGTTTTCGGTAAAAATTTTGTCGAGTATGTCGTAATTTCTGATGTCGCCTTCGTAAAATTTTGCTTTCGGGTTCAATGCGCCGCGATGTCCGGTTTGAAGGTTATCGACGATGACGACTTCCTCACCTTTCGCGACGAGTTGCCGGACGGTATGCGAGCCGATGTAACCCGCGCCGCCGCAAACCAAAATTGACATAGTGCAAAAACTCCTTTCAATGCCGGGAAAAAATTTTTTTTCCGGACAAAATTATTGCTTGCGCCCGCAACAGTTTTTATATTTTTTTCCGCTCCCGCACGGACAGGGATCGTTTCGTCCGATTTTTTTTCCGTCCGCTCTTTTGGGAGTTTTTTTCGTTTCGGCAGGACTTACGTTGTCGCCGTGCGACGCTTGCGCATTTTGCAAACGGTCTTCAAGTTGTTCCTCTTCGCGGGAAACGACGGCAACGTGATACATCAGCGACGCGATTTGGTCTTGAATTGCCGCTTCCATTTCCTCAAACATTGTCAACGCTTCGATTTTGTATTCGACGAGCGGATTTCGCTGACCGTATGCGCGCAAACTTATTCCTTCGCGCAACATATCCATATGGTCGAGGTGTTCCATCCACTTGTTGTCAACCACGCGGAGCATGATGACTTTTTCCAATTCGCGCATAACCGGTTCGCTGAAAGTTTCTTCGCGCTGTTTGTAATTGTCCTCCGCAATTTTTTCCAAATGCTCTTTCAATTCGTCGCGGCTCAACTCTTCCAAATTTTTTTTGTCAAGCTGTCCGGGTTGCGAATAAATTTTTTCCGCGTCCTTAATCAATTCGTCAAGCTGCCATTCTTCCGGATAAAGTTTTTCGTTCGCGTATTGATTCATTTCCTCCTTGATGATGTGGTTGACCATTCCCCTTACGTTGTCGCGCAAATTGTCGCCGTTCAAAATTTTTCTGCGTTCGCCGTAAATAATTTCACGCTGTTGATTCATAACGTCGTCGTATTCCAGAACGTGTTTGCGAATGTCGAAATTTCGCGCCTCAACTTTTTTCTGTGCGTGTTCGATTGACTTCGTTATCAAAGAATGTTCAATCGGTTCGTCCTCTTCCATGCCGAGTTTGTCCATGACTTTTGCGACGTTGTCGGAGGCAAACAGCCGCATTAAATCATCTTCGAGCGAAAGATAAAATCTTGATTCGCCGGGATCGCCCTGACGACCGGAACGACCGCGCAACTGATTATCTATTCGCCGGGATTCGTGACGCTCAGTACCGACGATAAAAAGTCCGCCGAGCTCCGGCACGCCTTCACCGAGTTTAATATCCGTGCCGCGCCCCGCCATGTTGGTTGCTATCGTGACTGCACCGCGTTGTCCGGCATCGGCTACGATTTGCGCTTCTTTTTCGTGAAATTTTGCGTTCAGGACGTTGTGAGGTATCCCGCGCTTTTTCAAAATCGAACTTAATTCCTCCGACTGAGTTATCGAAGTCGTTCCGATTAAGACCGGCTGACCTTTCGCGTGAATTTCTTCGACGGTTTGACCGACGGCTTTATACTTCGCCTTTTTATTTTTGTAAATCACGTCCGGGTGATCCACGCGGGCTATCGGTTTATTTGTCGGGACGACAATTACCGGGAGGTTGTAAATTTTTATAAATTCGTCCTCTTCGGTTTTCGCGGTACCCGTCATGCCGGCGAGTTTGTCATACATACGAAAATAATTTTGGAAAGTTATCGTCGCCAAAGTTTGAGATTCGCGCCGAATTTTTACGCCTTCCTTCGCCTCAATCGCCTGATGAAGTCCGTCGGAATATCTGCGCCCGTTCATCAATCGCCCGGTGAACTCATCGACAATTATAATTTCGTCGTCGCGAACGACATAATCCCGGTCGCGTTTCATCAGAGCCTTTGCGCGAAGTGCCGCCGTGAAACAGTGGGAGAACTCAATATTTTCCGGCGCGTAAAGATTTTTTATTCCGAGTTTCTGTTCGATTTTCGGAATGACTTCATCATTCGGCGAAACGGTTTTCTGTTTTTCGTCAACGGTATAATCTTCGCCTTCTTTGAGAGTCGAAACGGCACGCGCCATAATTCCGTAAATTTCCGTTGACTT
>CAJOFG010000119.1 GCA_905233965.1 uncultured Selenomonadaceae bacterium | reverse complement strand
GAAACTCTGTACTGTTTTCCGCCCGTTTTGATTACCGCATACATTTATAAAACACCTCCACAAAGATGAACTCGCCGATTTTGGTATGTGCACACGCAACAATTTAAAAAACCTTCACCGTGCGGCCGCGTTAAAATAACACAAAAAATTTTTACTGTCAATAATCGAAAAATTTTTGGACACGGGCGTTTGTGGTATTGGCAAACATATATTACAAAAAAGTTTGTAGAAATTTGTTCGCCGCTCTTGACTTTCCCGCCGACAACGTAATCCGTTTCAACCTTCAATTTTTTGTGATTTTTGTATTCAAGTATGCAAAATGCCGTTTAAGTATTCCGGAATACATACGCCGAAATCATTTACAGATTTTTTTGCGTCAATTAAAATCCCCGTATCGGCCGATGAATAATTTTTGAGGAGTGATTTTATGATAAATCACGGAGATACCGCTTGGGTGCTTATGAGTGCGGCATTGGTTTTTATAATGACTCCGGCACTTGCCCTTTTCTACGGCGGAATGGTTCGCAGTAAAAATGTTTTGACAACGATAATGCAGTCAATGTTCATTCTCGGAATGATTTCGGTTGAATTTATTGTTGTCGGTTATGCGATGGCTTTCGGGAATGATTTTAACGGGATAATCGGCGATCTTTCAAAAGTTTGCCTGTCCGGAATCGGATACAACATTTTGGAAGGTACTCAAATTCCGGAACTTGCCTTTGTCGCTTTTCAATGTATGTTTGCGGCATTGACTCCGGCGTTGATAACCGGAGCATTTGCGGAAAGAATGAAGTTCGGCGGCTTTGCAATTTTGATGTTGCTGTGGGCAATTTTCATCTATAATCCGATGGCGCATTGGGTTTGGGGCGGAGGATTTTTGGCTCAACTCGGCGCATTGGATTTTGCCGGCGGACTTGTAATTCACATTTTAAGCGGCGTAAGCGGTTTAACAATCTGCATTTTGCTCGGAAAGCGTCGCGGTTACGGAAAATCCGCAATAGTTCCTCACAATATTCCGATGACTGTTTTGGGCGCGGCATTTCTTTGGATCGGTTGGTTTGGGTTTAATGCCGGCAGTGCGCTCGGAGCAAATGAATTGGCGGCAAATGCGTTTTTGGTGACTCAAATTGCGGCGGCTGCCGGTGTTCTCGGTTGGGTTTCTTTTGAATGGAAACGCGGCGGAAAACCTACTCTTTTGGGAGCCGTTTCGGGAGGAATTGCCGGATTGGTTGCAATAACTCCGGCAGCGGGTTTTGTAACGGTTGTCCCTTCGCTCGTAACAGGCTTTGTCGGCGGCGGAGTTTGTTATGCGGCGGTTGCGATTTTGAAAGAAAAAATCGGTTATGATGATTCTTTGGACGCTTTCGGTATTCACGGAGTCGGCGGAATTTGGGGAGCGATTGCAACCGGAATTTTTGCAACGACTTCGATAAATCCGGACGGTGCAAACGGACTTTTTTACGGAGAAACCGATTTATTTGTTGCTCAAATCATTTCCGTAATTGTCGCCGTGATTTTCGCGGTAACGGGTTCGTTCGTGCTTTATAAAATTGTCGCGTCTTTTTGTGAAATTCGTGCCGATGAAAATGAAGAAATTTTGGGATTGGATATTGTCGAACACGGCGAACGCGGATACAATGCCGGACTTTTTGCCGGTTCTCCGAGTTTTTTGCCGGATACCGAATCCGAGCCGGTGAAACTTTTTCCGAGTTTGAACGGCTCACAAAGTTGAGGGTGAGAAAATGGAAAGAAAATTGACAAAAATCGACATAATAACAAGACCGGAAAAATTGGAAGAGTTGAAAGAGTCTTTGAACGAAATCGGCGTTCTCGGAATGACCGTCAGTCAGGTTTACGGCTGCGGACTTCAGAAAGGCAGAAAAGAAACTTATCGCGGCAGAGAATATGAAGTAAATCTTGTGCCGAAAATAAAACTTGAAACGGTCGTTTGTGAAATTCCGGTCGAAAAAGTTTTGGAAACGGCTCAAAAAGTTTTGCGAACGGGAAAATTCGGCGACGGAAAAATATTTGTTTATGAACTTTCGGATGCGGTGAGAATCAGAACCGGACATCGCGGATTTGAAGCGATCATGGATATTCCCGGCGAAAAATCCGAATAATTTTTAAAGGCAATTAAATATTTTTCTCCGGAAGAAATTCCGGAGTTTTTTTGTTCTTGTATTCAAGTATGCACGTATGCAAAATACCGTTTATGTATCCCGGAATACATACGCCGAAACCGTTTACAAATTTTTTCCCGGCAATTAAAATTTCAACGTCAGCTGATTTTAAAATAAAACCGAATGAATTTTTGGAGGGAAACTTATGAAGAATCTTCTTTACACGATTAAAGCGAATACTCCGAAAGACGAAATTGTCAAAATCCTGAAGGAACATCCGGAAATTAAATTTGTTTCTCTTGTCGGCATAGACCTTGCCGGCAACGATACCGACGAAAAAATTCCCGTAAAGATTTTTTTGAAGGACCCGGACGAATTTTTTGCCGGTACTGCGGTTCAGACTGACGGATCAAGCGTTGTTTTGCCGGGAATCGCAACATTGAACAATGCAAAAGTCGATATGCCGATTGATCCGAATGTAAACTGGTTTGTCGATTACAATTCCGAGTATTTTGACGACGAAACCGGAAAACCCGTCGGGACTTTGAGAATACCCGGTTTTTTGATTCATGAAGGCAAAAGAGTCGATTCACGCGCAATTTTGACCGACACACTTTCATTTGTCAAACGTGAATTGCTCGACCTCTTCAAAAATAATCCGAATATCGACGGATTGGAAGTAAACGGCGGGGAAATTTCCGATATTCTCTTCACTTCCGCAACGGAATTGGAATTTTGGGTAAAAACTCCCCTTGAAGAGGCGGCAATCGAAGAAATGAGCGCGTCACAGGTCATGCAGGAACAGTATTGGGAAAGAACTCACGGAGCCGTCCGCTGTGCTTTGGAAAAATGCGTCGTCGAACTTGACAAATATGATTTGAATGTTGAAATGGGTCATAAAGAAGTCGGCGGCTTGAAAGCTCAAATAAATGAGTCCGGACATTTGACCCATGTTTGCGAACAGCTTGAAATAGATTGGAAATTTGCCGATGCGGTTCAGGCGGCGGACAATGAAATTTTTGTTCGCACGATCGTCAAGGAAATTTTCCGTTCGGAAGGGCTTGAGGTCAGTTTTAAGGCAAAACCGATGATCGGACTTGCCGGAAACGGGGAACATACTCACATAGGGCTTGCCGCAAAAACTTCCGACGGAAAGATTCACAATCTTTTTGCCGCCAAAGATCCCGAAGAAGATTTTATGAGCGCGGTCGGTTACGGCTCAATCATGGGACTTTTGAAAAATTATGAGGCGATAAATCCTTTCGTAAGTGCGACAAATGATTCTTTAAATCGTCTGAAACCCGGTTTTGAGGCTCCGGTGTGTATCGTTACTTCTTTGGGGCATACTCCGAAAATTCCGAGCAGAAACAGAACGATTCTTGCCGGATTGATTCGCGATTTGAAAAATCCGATGGCGACAAGATTTGAACTTCGTGCCTGCAATCCTTACACCAATACTTATTTGGTTTTGGCGGCGGCTTATTCGGCAATTTTGGACGGAATAAAATTTGCCGTAAATCGTTCTTCCGTAGATTTGCTTACGGAACTCAGCAAAAAAGCCGGACAGGACGGAAGTTATCTTGAAAAAAGCCGCGCATATCGCAGCGAAGAGGACGTTTTTGAAGATTTTACCGCAGAAGAACGCGATTCAATGTTTGGCGCACCTCCCGCAACGGTCTGGGAAAATATGGAGGCTTTGGAAAAATATCCGGCAAAAGTCAAAGTTATTACCGCCGGCGGCGCACTTCGTTCGCAAATTATAAAATCTTTCAAAGATGGTGCATTGCTCCGCTGGAAAACGGAATTGATTTCAAGAATTTTGCCGGAAATGAGAAATGTTGTTCGCAAGGCTCACAGAATTGAAACGGATTTCCGCACGGATCAAGATTCTTACAACTGGAACAAAATAAAAGCAGCCCGCGAATATCTTGCAAAAGATTCAATCGACAAAAAATCTCTCTTCACCCGTCTGACAAATTCTTTGACGAACGGCGATTTTGAAACGGCATCAAAATTGCAGGTTGAAATGTACGACAAAATAGAAGAACTCAAAAAACTTTACGACGAATACTCAAAAAATATGTTCTGAAAAAGATGGACAGATCGATAGATGGACAGATGGATAGTGACACTGACCATCTGTCCATCTGACTAACGGAGGGAGAAAATTT
>CAJOFG010000118.1:5829-6967 GCA_905233965.1 uncultured Selenomonadaceae bacterium | reverse complement strand
GGCGTATTCGTTGAAAAGTTTTTCCAACTCGTCGTTAAAATTTTTGTCGTCCTTATATTTTTTGTACGCCGTGTCCAATTCGATAACCGCATTCATCAAAGTTTCCGGAATGTATTGCCCGCCGTAAATTCCGAAACGCCCTTCCGTATTCGTCATAAAAAATTCTCTCCTCTCACAGCGTTCACGAAGTCGCACATCTTTTTTTCGTCCTTCAATCCGTTCGTTTCAATTCCGGAGCTGACATCGACGGCGAACGGTTTAAACTTTGCAATTTCGCCGGCGACGTTCTCCGGATTCAAGCCGCCCGCCAAAAAAAATTTGCGCCGGAAATTTTTTAAAAGCGTCCTGTCGAAACTTTTTCCTTCGCCGGCTCCTCCGTCAAGCAGAACGAAGTCCGACGGAAATTTTTCCGCAAGTTTAAAATCGTCGCCGGATTTTATTTGAAACGCCCGGATAATTTTTTTGTCGGTCAACGTCCGGAGTTTTGAAATATAATTTTCGTCCTCCGCGCCGTGAAGTTGGATAACGTCGATAATTCCGCGCCGGGAAATTTCGGCAACCGTTTCGATTTTTTCATTCACGAAAACGCCGACGGCAAAAATTTTCGGATTCAAAATTTTTTTCAATTCGGCGGCAAGCGTCGGAGAAATTTTTCGCCGGCTTTTTTCCGCAAAGACGAAACCGACAAATTCCGGTTGAAGTTCATTCGCGATTTTAATTTCCTCAACGCCGGTCAAGCCGCACAATTTTATTTTCGTCATTTCGATTTACCCGTTGCTGAGTTTGATAAATTTTTCGAGAGTCGCCGTCGCTTGTCCGCCGTCGATTAAATTTTTCGCAAGTTCGATGCCGTCTGCCATAGAAGAAACTTTTTCGGCAATGTAAAGAGATGCGCCGGCGTTCATCAAAACGGCATCGCGTTTTGCGCCCCGCTCCTCACCGGACAAAATTGCGCGGGTAATTTTTGCGTTCTCCTCCGGTTCTCCGCCGACCAAGTCGGATTTTTGACAAAGTTTCATTCCGAAATTTTCCGGCGAAATTTTGTAACGCTTATACCAACCGTCACGAAATTCGCTGACGGAAGTCGGCGCACTCATCGAAATTTCGTCCAGCTTGTCCGTGCCGTAAACGACCATTC
>CAJOFG010000118.1:0-5805 GCA_905233965.1 uncultured Selenomonadaceae bacterium | reverse complement strand
TATTCATCGTAAACGCCGAGCAGTTGCATTTTCGGCGACGCGGGATTTGTCAGCGGACCGAGAATGTTAAACACCGTGCGGAAACCCAATTCCTTGCGAATCTCTCCGACGTATTTCATCGACCGGTGATATTTTTGCGCGAAGAAAAAACAAATGCCCACGTCCCGCAAAAGTTCGATACAATCTTCCGGTTCAATCTTTATGTTCACGCCCAACGCTTCAAGACAATCCGCCGTGCCGCATTTTGAAGATGCCGCCCGGTTTCCGTGCTTGGCAACTTTCACGCCGCCCGCCGCCGCAACAATCGCCGCCGTCGTCGAAATGTTGAAACTGTGCGCGTTATCTCCGCCGGTGCCGACAATTTCAAAAATTTCCATGCCGGTATCGACTTTGTCGGCGTGTTCTCTCATCGCGGCGGCGCAACCGGCAATTTCGTCGGACGTTTCGGCTTTCGCGCTCTTGGTTGAGAGTGCGGCGAGAAATGCGGCGTTCTGCGTCGGCGTGGTTTTCCCGCTCATGATTTCGTTCATCGTGTCGAACGCCTCTTGATAAGTCAGATCCTCTTTGTTCACGATTTTGATAATTGTCTCTTTAATCATTTTGAAAATCTCCTTTCGCCGGAAAAAAAATCCGGAACCGCTGCCGGAGAAATTAAAAATCCCCGACAGAATTAAAAAACCCTGTCGGGGACGAATTTATTTCAACGTCAAAAAAAATTCGCGGTGCCACCCCGTTTCACGATTTGACTCGTGCACTCTGCGAGATACCTTCATATCTCCGGCAACTGACGTATGCCCCACGTCGCAGAATACTAAATTTCAAAAGAAATTTTTCCTTGCGCCCTCAGCGGTCCGGTTGACGAATTGTTTCTCACCCGACTCTCAGCAACGCGGGCTCTCTGTGGAGACACCGACACCGCCACCTCCGCTTCAACGGTTTAATTATTAAATTGTTATGTTTGATATTGCGTCGAATTATAAATCATGAATTGAATTTTGGCAAGAAAATTTTTTATCGCGGGAAAATTTGTCGTTCGCCGATGTCAACCGTAAAAAAATTTTGCCTTCAATCTCCGGCGGCGTTATAATCAGACGAAAAAAATTTTTTTGGAAAGGAATTTTGACATGGCAGAAGACAAAAACAAAAAACCTTCGGTGTGGAGCAAATACACCGAAGAGGACAAAGCGGCATTGAACAAATTGTGCGACGGCTACATTGATTTTTTGAGCCGGTGCAAAACGGAGCGCGAAAGTGTCCGCGAGGCAATCGCGTGCGCCGAAAAATCCGGATACAAAAATCTTGACGACGTTATCCGCTCCGGAGAAAAATTAAATCCCGGCGACAAAGTTTATTACCAATTCATGAAAAAAAGTGTCGTCCTGTTTCAAATCGGCACCGAACCGATTGAACGCGGTTTAAAAATTCTCGGCGCACACATCGACACTTGCCGGCTCGACATCAAACAAAATCCTCTTTACGAAGACGGCGGTCTTTATCAGTGGGTCACTCTCCCGCTTGCCATGCACGGCGTTGTCGTGAAAAAAGACGGTACGGTTTTGGAAATCGTAATCGGTGAGGACGAAAAAGATCCGGTGTTCTGCGTAACGGATTTGCTTGTCCACCTTTCGCAGGAGCAAATGAAAAAAGCCGCCGCAAAAGTTATCGACGGTGAAAATTTGGACATCCTCGTCGGAAATTATCCGCTCAAGGAAGGCGACAAAGAATCCGTTAAAGCCGGCATTTTAAAAATTCTCGAAGAAAAATATAAAATCGAAACGGAAGATTTTCTGTCCGCCGAACTCGCGCTCGTTCCCGCCGGAAAAGCCCGGTCACTCGGACTTGACGAAAGTATGGTTCTCGGTTACGGGCAAGACGACAGAGTTTGCTCCTACACTTCGCTGGTTGCCATGTTGGAAATCGCGAATCAAAGCATCGGAAAAACCGCTTGCTGTCTGCTCGTCGATAAAGAGGAAATCGGCAGTTTCGGCGCAACCGGAATGGAATCGAAATTTTTTGAGAATGCGCTTGCCGAAGTGATGAACGCTTGCGGCGATTATTCGGAGCTTAAACTTCGTCGCGCTCTGCAAAATTCTTTCATGCTCAGCTCGGACGTGTCCAGTGCCTACGACGCGCTTTACGCAAGCTCTTACGACAAAAAAAATGTCGCCTATCTCGGCAAGGGAATGGTCTTTAACAAATTTACCGGCGCGCGCGGAAAATCCGGAGCAAGTGAGGCGAACGCGGAATACGTCGGCAAACTTCGTGACGTTCTCGACAAAAATAATGTCAGCTATCAATTTTCCGAACTCGGCAAAGTAGATTTGGGCGGCGGCGGAACCATTGCGCGAATCGTTGCGGTTTACGGAATGGAAGTTATCGACAGCGGCGTTGCCGTCCTTAGTATGCACGCTCCTTGGGAAGCGACGAGTAAGATTGACATTTACGAAACCAAAAAAGGTTATTCGGCATTCTTGAAAGACATTTAAATTTTTTCGGAGGAAACAAAAATGATTTTGCGCGTTGAAGTCGGAGAATTTATTCCGGTCAATTCTTATTTCTTCATCGACGACGAAACGAACGCCGGATTTTTGATTGATCCCGGCGGGCAAGCGGATAAACTTTTGGAGATTATCGACGAAAAAAAATTTGTCATCGAAAGAATTTTGCTCACGCACGGACATTTTGATCACATCGGCGCGGCGAATGAAATTCAAGCAAAATTAAAAATTCCGGTCTGTATGTACTTTGACGGAAGGTTTTATGTCGAGAATCCCGCTTGGAATCTTTCTGCAAGTTTCGGCGAAAGTTTGAAGTTGTACGACGTTACTTTTTATGATAACGGCACGGAATTTTCTTTGAAAAAAAATCCGGACTTCGGCGTTGAACTCATCACGACACCCGGACACACGACGGACAGCGTGATTTATTACAGCAAAAAATTCGGCGTTGCGTTCGCAGGCGACACGATTTTTAAAATGAGTTACGGCAGAACGGATTTTCCCGGCGGCAACGAAAAAACTTTGATGAAAAGTATCCGGACAAAAATTTTCACTCTGCCCGGCGAAACAATTTTGCTGAGCGGTCACTCCGACCCGACGACGGTTGATGCGGAGAAAAAATTTTTTCAAAATATCTGACGTTGAATCCGGATTTATAAAAAATGCTCCGACAAAATTTTCTGATGAACTTGTCAAGAAAAAGCAGACAATAAAAAATACCGGAACCCCATTTCTTTTTTATAAAGTTTTGGGGTTTTATGGTTTAAGGAACAGGCAAGCCGACCCGAGTTGAAGTAACGGACATAATCCTCAATCAGTTTTGGAATTTTCGGTGAACTCTCTGTTATGTTTGCAGGGCTTTTGCCGGTGTAATATGTGATTCATTTTTACGGAAGGTTTTATTTACCGCAAAATATTTTTCAACGCTTGTCCGGTGTAAGAGTTTTCGATTTTTGAAACTTCTTCCGGCGTTCCGGTCGCGATTAAATTTCCGCCGCGATCCCCGCCGTCCGGTCCCAAGTCAACAATATAATCCGCAGACTTTATCACGTCAAGATTATGTTCGATTATCAAAACGGTGTCGCCCCTGTCAACCAGTCGTTGAACAACGTCGATTAATTTTTTCACGTCGTCGAAGTGCAACCCGGTCGTCGGCTCGTCCATGATGTAAATATTTTTTAACTTCGTTATCGGTCGTGCAAGTTGTGCGGCAAGTTTCACGCGCTGAGATTCGCCGCCGCTGAAAGTGTTCGCCGGCTGTCCGAGTTCGATATAACCCAAACCGACATCATGCAAGACTTGCAACATTCTTTGAATTGCCGGCACGTTCGCGAAAAATTCCAACGCCTCATCAACCGGCATGGAGAGAACGTCAGCAATATTTTTTTCCTTGTATTTGACTTCCAAAGTTTCCGCGTTGAATCTTTTTCCTCCGCAAACTTCGCAAGTCACGTAAACGTCCGGCAAAAAGTTCATCGGAATTTTTAAAACGCCGTTGCCGCTGCAAGTTTCGCACCTGCCGCCGCGAACATTGAAACTGAATCTGCCGGGCGTGTACCCGCGAATTTGTGCGCCCTTCGTCGTCGCGAAAAGATTTCTTATCTTGTCGAAAATTTTTGTGTAAGTCACGACATTTGAGCGCGGCGAACGACCTATCGGGTCTTGGTCGATTTTAATCGTCGTCGCAATTCCGAGCGACTTCATTTTTTCCTTGAACGCCGGATTATTTTGCAGAGTTTGATAAATCACGTCATCAACCAAAGTTGATTTCCCGGAGCCGGACACGCCGGTTATCACCGTCAAAACGCCGAGCGGAATTTTCACGTCGATATTTTTCAGATTGTGCGCCGTCAAATTTTTAAATTCCAGAACGTCGGAAAAAATTCTACGGCTCTCCGGCACGGCGATAATTTTTCTCCCGCAGAGATAATCACCCGTCAAAGAATTTTCATTCCGCGAAACTTCTTCAGCCGTCCCCAGGGCTATGACTTCGCCGCCGTTTTTCCCGGCACCGCGCCCTATGTCAACCAACATATCGGCTTCGCGCATCGTTTCCTCGTCATGTTCGACGACAAGCAGAGTATTTCCCAAGTCGCGAAGATTTTTCAGAGTATCCAGCAATTTTTTATTGTCGTGCTGATGAAGTCCGATTGACGGTTCGTCCAGAACGTAAAGAACTCCGGTAAGCGCGGAACCGATTTGAGTTGCCAGCCGGATTCTTTGAAACTCTCCGCCGGACAAAGTCGCCGATTTCCGGGAGAGCGTCAAATAATCCAAGCCGACATCGCACAAAAATTTTAAGCGCGAACGAATTTCTTTCAGCACTTGCCGGGAAATTTTTTTGTCGGTTTCGTTCAGCTTGTCCTCCAACTCCGTGAAAAAAATTTTGCACTTGTCAACCGACATATCGACGACTTGAGAAATATTTAAGTCGCCGACCGTCACACTCAGCGCGGCGGGATTTAATCTCTTGCCGTGACATTCCGGGCAAGCGTCCTCCTCGTTGTCCGTCGTTTTAAATTCATGAATCGCCTGCATCCATTCGTACATACTCGTCCAATAAAGCTCGTGAAAAATTTTTCCCAGCCCGTCACAAGCCGGACAAGCACCTTTCGGACTGTTGAAAGAAAATAATTGCGGATCAATTTCCGGCAAACTTATTCCGCAGTCGGTGCAGGAATTTTTTTCGCTGAACGTCAAAATTTTTTCGTCCGTTTGAACTTTGACGACACCCTCACCGAATTTTAAAGCCGTTTCCAAAGAGTCGGTAAGGCGCGAACGAATATTTTCCCGGATAATCAATCTGTCAACGATTAAGTCTATCGAATGTTTTTTCGTCTTGGCAAGTTTAATTTCTTCGTCCAACTCAAAAATTTTTTCGTCAACCAGAACGCGGACGAACCCGGCATTTTTCAGCCGCTCGAAAATTTCTTCATGCCGCCCCTTACGTTGACTGACAATCGGAGCAAGCAAAGTCAGCCGCGTACCTTCCGGCAATTTTAAAATCTGCGACAAAATTTGATCGGTGCTCTGCGGAGTAACCGGCTTTCCGCATTTCGGGCAGTGCGGCTTTCCTATCCGGGCGAAAAGCAGCCGGAGATAATCGTAAATTTCCGTAACCGTTCCGACCGTCGAACGCGGATTGTTATTCGTCGTCTTTTGATTTATCGCTATTGCCGGACTCAATCCTTCGATTTGCTCCACGTCCGGTTTGTCCGGCAGACCCAAAAATTGTCGCGCATAACTTGAAAGTGATTCGAGATAACGCCGCTGACCTTCCGCATAAATCGTATCGAACGCGAGAGAA
>CAJOFG010000117.1 GCA_905233965.1 uncultured Selenomonadaceae bacterium | reverse complement strand
CGTAAACAGAAACGAGGGCGACGATACCGGATTTAAATACCTGGCTGTTGCCGACATCTTTTGCCTTAACTTTGCAGACGAACAAAATAATTGCCGCGACCAAAAGCATTACCATTTGGATAACCGCCGTCATGGAAATTGCTTTCATTGCGCCCTTCGCGTCCGGGAAGTGCGGGAGGAGCGACGAGAAGTTGCCGAGTATCGCAATAACCAAAATGCCGGCGAAGAAAATGTACATTGCATGGAAATAACTTGCCGGAAGTTGTTTTCCTTGAAGTGATTCCGATTCGCCGTAAACGTAAGCTTTGTTTTCCGGATCTTTGATGAAGTTTTGAAAATCCGGATCGTCAGCCAATTCTTTACCGCGACGATAACTCCAGAGCGCGGCAAAAAATACGCCGAGTCCGGTTGCCGGAACGGAGACCGCCAAAATTTGCAAAACGGTGTAATGATAGCCGGCAGTAGCCATGAATCCGATTATCGAAACGATGGCGACGGAAACCGGCGATGCGCAAATTCCCATTTGAGATGCGACGGAGGAAACCGCCATCGGACGTTCCGGACGGATATTTTGTTTAATCGCAATGTCGTAAATAATCGGGAACATTGTATAAACGACGTGACCGGTGCCGCAGAGAACAGTCAAAAACCACGTTGTAAGCGGTGCGAGAATTGTGACGTGTTTCGGATTGTTTCTCAAAAATCTTTCGGCGTATTGCAACATGACTGTAAGACCGCCGGACGTTTGCAAAAATCCGGCGCAGGTGACGACCGCCAAAATCGTCAGCATGACATCAATCGGCGGAGAACCCGGTTTGTAACCGAAAACAAATGTATAAATTACAAGTCCTATGCCGCTTATGACGGCAAGTCCGATTCCTCCGTGACGCACGCCGATTATCAAGCACGCCAAGAGGACAAGAAAGCCTATGAACATTTCCATGGCATTCACCCTTTCCCAAAAAAAATTTCTCACCCGGCGTTTGACAATCCGCGCCGCCGATAAATTTAATTCTATGTTTCTCGTTTCATTCCTTTAATTCGCGAAAAAAAATTCCCGGTACATTGTCAGAATTTTTTTCCGGATTTAATGAAGATTTAATTATTTTTTAATTTCACTCTAATTGACGATTCGATACACAAAACATATAATAACTTTGATAAAAGGTTATCATATATTTTTCGGGGAGGAAGTTTCATTTTGATGAGCGTGTTAAAAAATTTTTTCAAAAATATTTTGCCGGGACTTTTCGTCGCAACATTTTTTTTCGGTACGGTTGAGGCAAAAGATTTACCGACAATAACTTGGGGACACGACATCTACACGATGACAATTTCCGACGAAGACCCGAACGTCACGAAAAAAAGAAATTACCAACTTTTAAATTCCGGCAGCGACGCGGAAAACAAAATGAATCAGCAACGAATTGCCGACGCGATCGCCGCAAAGTTGAATGAGCAGGCAAGTCAACTTCCGTTCAAAATAAAAACTTCGATGGACGCAAACGATGTCAATTTGTTGAACGCGGAAATTGACGACTCGGCGGGAGAAACTCCGCTGGCACTAGTCCCGATTGTCGTTTTGGATTTTTCAATCGACAAGGAATACGTCGTGAATAATTCTTCGCTCCACAAATACATTTTAATTTCGGCAGTCGATATTGCTTTTTGCAGTCAAGATTCAAACGGCGCGCTGACGATTCTGGGAAATATTCCGCTCCACTATTACACGAACATTCCGGTTACAAATTCGCTCGACCAAATGACGGAAAAAAATCGCTCCGAACTTGCAAGAATTTACACCGACTTTACCGTTGACATGATTCGGAAAAAATTGGACTTCACCAAATTCAGAAAGTCAATCAACCTTGCTTTGAAACGGAAAGATGTTTTGGGAGCTATTGAAACTTATCGCGTTGAAGATGTTCGTTACACGTCCGGCAAGGCGCAAACAATTTTGGGACACAACCGGTTAATGCAGAGAATTGCCGGAAATCTTTTCACCGGCGAATATGCGGCTTATACCGGCAACGTGGTTTATCCGATGATTCTTGCCGGCGACCGGTACAGCTGGACACTCGACGCGGAAAAAAGTTTTTACATAACTCAAATGGCGACGACTCATTCCGGCGAAAAAATTGTTCGTATGCCGGCGCAGGTTGACCATAAAATTTATCTCGACGTTACCGGGATAGGGCAATCCGAAATTAAGGGCAAATACAATTCAAATATCAACGGGTTCCGCTCCTACGGTCTGCAAATGAAAAGTATCGTCGGCGGAAAAAATCTTGAGGTAAAAAATTTCACGGAGGAAGAATATTTGAAAGATACCGGCACCCCGAACAGGATTATCAAAAAGGAAGATGAAATTTACGGGGGACTGATGATAGGTGCCGCGATAAAATCTGCGGCGGCTCAGGCAGGGAAGAAGGTTAAACTGAAATGACCGAACGAACGATAAAAAAATTTTTGTTTTCGATTCTGTTGTGCGCCGGAATTTTTGCGGCAACTCCGGTTGCCGACGCGGAAATTGTCAAAGGTTACGCGCCGATTGAAAACGGAGATATTGAAAAAGCCCGCGCAAATGCCCGGCGTTACGCAATGCGCGAACTCGTCGAAAGAGTTGTCGGTGTAAAAGTTACCGGCACGACGGAAGTTGTAAATCTCGCCGTGACCAAAGATGAAATCGTCGCACGTTCGGAAGGTTACGTTACGATTAACAGAGTCATCAGCGAAGGCGTTCAAGGAGATGTTTTTTACTCCGAATTGGATTTAACGGCGAACGCGGATAAAATTCGTTCGACCGAACAGGATTTGAGAGCCAAAATTGAAATTATCGCCACCGATTCAAATAATCGCGGACGTGTCCAAGTCGCAGTCGTTCAGCGTGATTCTTTCGGACGTTACGGATACGATAATGAAATCGGGACTTACGTCAGCGCGAAACTCAAAATTTTGGGATTCGACACGATGATTAACGACGAAGTGAATTATTATCTGACGCAACACGGCAGTGACCCGGACGCAAATCAACAGGCAAGACGAATTGCAAGAGGTTACGAACGCGGAGATGCAAATTCGTTACTTCGCGGAGTAATTGCCACCGAAAATGTCAGACCTGTCGGCAAAGGACTTTACGAGGCGATTGTAAATGTTTCCTTCGAGATGATCGGATTGGATTCAAACGAAGTCGATGCCTTCAGCAGATATTTTAAAGCCGTCGGTTATTCCGAAAAGGAAGCGGTTTTAAACGCGAAGGAAATTGCAACCGGCGAAGCCGTAACCGAGTTGGCGAAACAAACTTTGGAAACCGTTCAAGCCGAGCAACGCGGCGGCTGCACAAATTTGAAAACCACAATAATTTTTGACAACGTGATAAATTATTCCGCACAATTCGCGGCGATAAAATCCGGGTTGGAGCAGGCGCACTGCAAAATTATCAGAGCGACCAGACCTTCTCAAACGCGAATTGCCCTGTACGTTTCGAGCGACTTTTACTCAAGCTTGTACGAGTTGGAGTCGGCGGTTGAAAGTGCAATTCCCGGAATCAGAAAGGGCGTGGGGTTCAACGAGGAGTTGGGAGCCTCAAAAATCAAATTCACTTTCTGAGGTGACGACGATGAAAAATTACGCAAGCAAAATTTTGTTGCTCCTGATGTTGCCGGTGATTTTTCAACTCATCATTCCCGACTTCGCGCCGAAAACTTTTGCGGCAACTTCTCAAGGCGTTTCGGCGGGCGGCAAAGGAATTTCCGAATCGGCCGCGATGGAGGACATGGCGAAATCCGTTCTGAAAAGAATTTTGGCGACGATAACGGCAAGGAGTGACGATCCCTCCTCACCGTATCAAAAAATTCTGGAGCGTTACAAAAATTTTGTCGAGGAAGTCAAAGTCGAACAACGCGGAAAAAATTCAGCCGGCTCATTCGTCACCGGCAAAGTCAAAATAAATTACGACGCTTTGAAAAATGAATTGCTGAAACTTATCGCAGGTACTTACGCGACAGCCCAGGACGGCGAAAAAACGGTTTACCTTTTTATCCGGGTCGTCGGCGCATCGAATACGGAAAATCTTGCCGCAGAAAATATCGTAAGGCAAAAATATTTGTCGAACTTACGCGCAAATAAATTCGTCGTTGCAAACCCGGATGAGGATATGACGAAAACCCGGTCGATGAATCTGACAACGCCGCTGCCGCCGCTTTTCTTTTTCTTTTTCTTCATAGCAGAACCTTTCCAATGCTTCATGGCAACCTGATTCAGGGCAAGAACAGTCAAACGAAGTTATTTTATCATAAGCGATACTCAATAACAAGCCGGAATTTCGCCCGCATTTGGGGCTGTTTTTCAC
>CAJOFG010000116.1 GCA_905233965.1 uncultured Selenomonadaceae bacterium | reverse complement strand
AAGGTGTTGTCGTGGAGGATATGAATCGTGACTTCAGCGGCAGTGTTGTCGAAGAGCGAGAGCATAGCCGTGCCCGCAAATTTAGCGTAACGTCCCGTTTTGTCGGTAAAGCAAAAACAAATATGAATCATCAAATCACCTCGCGATTGATTTTCTGTGCACCGCCGTTTTTTCCTGTAGGAAATTTTCACGGTAAAAAAAATCCCGCCGAGTTTTTCGACGCGGAAAATTTTTACATAGCCTGAACGAGTTGATGAGAATTAAAAGGCAGATTTAAATAATCCCAACCTTTTACGAAATCTACACCTTCGACAAAACCTTCTTTAGTCAGCAGATCGAACGGGAAATTTTGTGACGGTGGGAATCTTTTGGTTATGATAAAGAAAATGAATTTGCCTTTAACTGCTTTCATCGTGTCGAGCAATTCTTGAATAGAGTTCTCGTCTTTGCCGCCGATAATTATTTCGTCGTCGCGTATTGAAAAAATGTCCTTGAGCCAATTTATTTTATGATTCTCTACGAAAAAGCCGCGCGATTTTCCCGATACGAGCGCGGAAAGCTTTAGTGCTGTATTCTTTAACTCACTGCGAAGTTTGAGAATTTCTTCATACAGCCGCCCAATAGATTCCTCGTTAAACCACGGCGTCCTGATAAAGTAGCTCATCCACAAGCGATTTAAAACATCATTTTGATCAATGCCTAATCCCCATGTGGTTGCGTAATGATAAATCTTTTCTCCAACGCTTTTTTCTTCTTCGCGCCGCAAATACGTCATCTTGTCAAACTTAAGCGGTAATTTTACAGTCCTTGTTGAAAAACAGTAATTTAAAATATCTTGATCGAAAAGTGAACTGTACTCTGGATTTTGGCTGAGAAAAACAAAGGCGTTTCTTATAGTTTCATTTTCTTTACGCAAGGCGTTTAAATTGATAAGTAATACACCGGCATTAAAATAATCCTCATGCTTTACTAATCCATCGACACAAATTTTTTTACTGCTGACATTTACGCCCATTGGCATTTCCGGAACGACGGCAAGGACTTTTTCAGCGAGCGGAACATCCCAAAGTTCTTTTATATCGAGATTAACTATAACGTCCGCATCCAGATAAATAATTTTTTTAATATCCATCGAGAGGACATACGGGACGAAAAAGCGATAAAAGCCGTCGAAAAAGTTGTTAAAGAATTGGTGGAAAATTTGCCGCTGTTTTCGGAAGAGTGGTTGCCGGAGGAAGAAATTTTGCGCGAACGTGACGCGGACTTGATGATGAAAGCGATGATTTACGGAATTTGATTTTTTTTGGGAGGAGAATAAATTTTGCTGACAAATGCACCGAGAGGTACGAAAGATATTTTGCCGGACAAAACGGCGGAGTGGGTCGCGCTTGAAAAAAAGATTCGCGACATTTGCCGGCTTTACGGTTACAAAGAAATTCGCACGCCGATTTTTGAACACACCGAACTTTTTAAACGCGGGATAGGCGAAGGCACGGACGTTGTCGATAAAGAAATGTACACCTTCACCGACAAAGGCGACCGCTCCATAACTTTGCGCCCGGAAAATACCGCGTCGATTGTTCGCGCTTACCTGCAGAACAAACTTTACGCGGAGGGAAATCTCGTCAAACTTTTTTATATCGGCTCAATGTTCCGCTACGACAGACCGCAAGCGGGACGGCTCCGGGAATTTCATCAATTCGGCGTTGAGGCACTCGGCGAAAAAAATCCGGCGGTCGATGCCGAAATAATTTTGCTTGCTTGGGACTTTTTGAAAAGTCTGGGGCTTGAAGATTTGGTTTTGAAAATTAACACTGTCGGCTGTCCGAATTGTCGCCCGGTTTACCGGCAAAAGCTCCGCGAATATTTTTCGGAGTACGCTGACGAACTTTGCGGCGATTGTAAAAGTCGGCTGGAAAAAAATCCTCTGCGGATACTCGACTGCAAAATTGACGGCGGGAAAGATTTTATCGCGGACGCTCCGGAAATTCAAAATTGTTTGTGCGACGACTGCCGGGAACATTTTTCAAAAGTTTGCGACTTCCTGCACGCGGCGAACGTCGATGTGGACTGGATTATTACACCAAGACTGCTTTTGAAATTCAATACACTCCGTTGGGTGCTCAATCGGCGATTGCCGGCGGCGGGCGTTACGACGGACTGGTTGAGGAAATAGGCGGCGCACCGACTCCGGGCGTCGGTTTCGCAACCGGCATGGAAAGAATTTTACTGGCTCTCGAAAAACAAAATTTGTTGCAAGCCGAATCTGATGCGCCGAAAGTTTTCATCGTTGCGGCGGGCGCGGAGGAAGAAATTCACGCGTTCAAACTTCTGACGGAGTTGCGACGGAAAAATATTTCGGCGGCAACCGATTTTGCCGGGCGCAGCATGAAGGCGCAAATGAAACAGGCGGCGAAGTCCGGCGCGAAATTCGCTTTGATAATCGGTGAGGAAGAAATAAATTCCGGAACGGTGACGATAAAAAATTTGGAAACGTCGGAGCAGGAAAAAATTTCCGGTGAAAAAGTTGCGGAAAAGATTGTCGATTGAAAAATATTTAACCGGATTTATCGACATGAGTACAATTTTCTGATAAGATTTTATCGTGAGTTTGTACTCATTTTTATTTTGCGTTCAACTTTATCCGAAAATAAATTTTGTGATTCAACGGGAGGAAAGTATGAAAGAAATTTTGGAGATACTGGAAAAAAATGCAAGAATTTCAATCGGCGAAATTGCCGCCATGTTGCAAAAATCCGAATACGAAATTGAAAACGAAATTCGCAGACTTGAAAAGGAAAAAATAATTCTCTCCTACAACACGCTTATCAATCGCGAACTTCTCGGTGAGGACATCGTTACCGCAATTATCGAAATAAATTTGACTCCTCAGCGCGAAGTCGGATTCGACGCGATCGCGGAAAAAATTTATCGTTTCGACGAAGTCCGGACGGTTTACCTCATGAGCGGCAATTTTGATTTGCTCGTCATAATCGAAGGAAAATCGTTGAAAGAAATTTCCCACTTCGTCGCAACCCGGTTGGCAACGATTGAAGGCGTTACTCAGACACGCAGTCACTTCATGCTGAAGGCCTACAAAAAAGACGGCATAACGATTGAGAACGAAGAAGAAGACAGACGGCAGGTGATCAGCCCGTGAACTTTGCGGAAAAATTATCAAATTCGGTCAAGTCGGTACCGCCGAGCGGCATAAGAAAATTTTTCGACATTGCGTCGCAAATGCAAGATGTAATTTCTTTGGGCGTTGGCGAACCGGATTTTGTCACCCCCTGGTCGATTCGTGAAAGTTGCGTTTACGGATTGGAGCGCGGATATACGAGTTACACGGCGAACAGAGGAATGCCCGAACTCCGGAATGAAATTTCCCGGCACTTCGTCCGTCGTCATGAAGTCGAATACAATCCGGACACGGAAATTTTGGTTACCGTCGGCGTGAGTGAGGCGTTGGACATTGCACTTCGCGCAATTATAAATCCGGGCGACGAAGTTTTGATTCCGGAGCCGTGCTATGTTTCTTACCAAGCTTGCACGACTTTTGCCGGCGGCGTTCCGGTTCCGGTTCCGGCGAAAATCGAAAATGAATTTCGTATCACGCCGGAAGAGTTGCAACCTTTTTTGACAACCAAGACGAAGGCAATTTTAATCGGCTATCCGAACAATCCGACCGGCGCGATTATGGAGCGGGAGGATTTGCAAAAAATTGCAGACTTCGCCGAACAAAATGATTTAATCGTTATCTCCGACGAAATTTACGGCGACTTGACTTACAAAGGCGTTCACGAATGTTTTGCCGCGCTCCCGAAGATGAAGGACAGAACAATTTTACTCAACGGATTCAGCAAAGCTTACGCGATGACCGGCTGGCGAATCGGGTACGCGCTCGGCAACCCGGACGTTATCGGCGCGATGACGAAAATTCATCAGTACACCATGCTTTGCGCCCCGATAACCGCTCAACTTGCCGCCGTCGAAGCACTTCGGCACGGCGAAAAGTATATGAAAAAAATGGTTGCCGAATACGATCGCCGGAGAAAATTGATTTACGACGGATTTAAAAAACTCGGCATGGATTCCTTTGAACCGGGAGGAGCTTTTTACATTTTCCCGAATATAACTTCGAGCGGTTTGACTTCCGAAGAGTTCGCGGAAAAACTTATCATGTCCGAACACGTCGCGCTTGTTCCGGGTACCGCTTTCGGAAAATCCGGCGCGGGACACGTCCGTTGCTCTTACGCAACCGGCATTGAAAAAATTTCCGAAGCGTTGAAACGTATCGAACACTTCTTGACCAAGTTGCATTGATTTTTTTGTGTTGAAAGGAGTCTTCAAAATGTCGTTCAAAAAATTGGCGAAAAAAGTTACTTCGTACCTTGCGGCATCGGCAATTTGTGCCGGCTTGATTTTTTCCTCCGCACCGACACCGGCTGAAGCGTTCGGTATCGGCGACGCAATAAATGTCGGCAGCACACTCCTTGGTGGAAGTGTAAACAACAGGCTAAAAAAGAAATCGAAGTTTGCAACAACACGGAGGAAGGACGGCAAGCTCTTTATCAATACTATCGTCAATCGTGCGGCGTGAATACCGACCCGACTTTAAATTCGAGATTGGCTGCAATCATGACAAATTTGTCAAATGCCGTCGCGCAAATCGACCCGTCGATAAATGATAAACCGTATTTGTATTTTGTTTCGGCGGATAAAAGTTTGAACGCCGGTTGCACTATGGGACACGTCATGATGGTCAATACCGGCGCATTTGACATGCTCGCCGCCGACGATGAGATAGCCGCAGTGGTCGGTCATGAAATGGGACACGGTCAAAAAGATCATTCCGCAAAAGGAATGAAAAAAAGACTCAACAAACAGATAATGGCGCAAGTCGGAGTATCTGCAGCCGGCGGCGGAAGTTTGGCGGGTGTAATCGGTTCTCTCGCGTTGACCAATTCCGTCGCACACGGCGACCGGAAACAGGAAACTGAGGCCGATAATTTGGCTTGGGATTATATGCTCAAAACAAATTACAATCCGGGTGCCTGCGCCGCAGTCATGCAAAAATTTGTCGAGTTGTTCTCACAATACGAGAATCGCTCCGATATGATGAAGTTGCTTAGTCCTTCCGACCATCCGGACAGTGACAAACGCAGAGAAAATTATTTGAACAAGTTGCACGAATACAGCGGCAATCACGTCTCCGTTGAAGTCGGTACCGGTACTGTTTTGGTCAACGGAAAAGTATTTGCCAATGTTGCCGCAACCTCAAGTATGTCCGCTCCGGAACGTGCCTGTTTTGTTCTCGGAAATTTGGCGGTCGCCTATCACAACGGTTACAACGCGTCAGCCGCAAGAGCCGTCAACGGAACGGTTTATCTCGGAGATCGCGAAATCATTACGCCGGCTGACGGTGATGAGAGCGCACAAACTTTGGCGGAGCGTTTGAACTCGATTAAGTAAAAATTTTTTTAAGATGAGGAAGTGAATTTATGCTTGAAGATAAAAAAACGGAGCTGACGGCTCTGCGCGACAAGTTGAATGAAATGGGGGATTCACTTTGACATAGCTCGCAAGGAAGAAAAAATTGCAGAGCTTGAATATAAAATGGGTGCGCCGGATTTTTGGGACAACCCGGACGCGGCGCAAAAAATTACTCAAGAATTGAACGGAATGAAATCCGGCGTCGATACCTACAAAAATTTGGTCGCGAAGTACGACGACGCGCAAACTTTGCTTGAACTTGCGATGGAGGAGGACGACCCGTCGCAGGAATCCGAAATTGCCGCAGAGATTGAAAATATAAAATCCGGGCTTGAAAGTTTGCGCCTTGAAATTTTGTTGAGTGAACCTTACGACGCGAACAACGCCATTTTAACTTTGCACGCCGGAGCCGGCGGAACCGAAGCGCAGGATTGGACGCAGATGCTTTTGCGAATGTATACGCGCTGGGCTGAGCGTCACGGGTTCACCGTCGAAACGGCGGATATTTTGCCGGGTGACGAGGCGGGCGTTAAATCCGTCACTCTCTTTATCAAGGGACACAATGCCTACGGTTTTTTGAAATCCGAAAAAGGTATTCATCGCTTGGTGAGAATTTCCCCGTTCGATTCAAACGCGCGCCGCCACACATCTTTTTCCGCTTGCGACATCATGCCGGAAATTGACGACGCGGTTGAAGTCGATATAAACATGGCTGACGTTCGAGTCGATACTTACCGGGCGAGCGGTGCCGGCGGTAAGCACATCAACAAAACTTCCTCCGCCGTTCGTATGACGCACATTCCCACCGGAATTGTCGTTCAATGTCAAAATGAGCGTTCGCAACTTCAAAATCGTGAGCAGTGTTTAAAAATGCTCCGGGCGAAACTTTTTGAACTTGAGCTTGAGAAAAAGGAAGAGGAAATCGCAAAACTTGAAGGCGACAGAATGAAAATCGAATGGGGCAGTCAAATTCGCTCCTACGTTTTCCAGCCTTACACGATGGTTAAAGACCTTCGCACCGGCGAAGAAACAGGAAATGTTCAAGCGGTAATGGACGGCGAACTTGATCCGTTTATCCGCGCTTTTCTCGCCATGAAAGCAAATGTAAACGTGTAAAGCGGAGGGCTGCGAAGTGAAAAAATTTTTAACCTTTATGCTGTTCCTCTTAATCGTTCTCGTCATCTTGTCGGAAATTGTTTTGCCGCGTGTCGTCACGAACATTTTGGAAGAACAAATAATGCGGGCGACGGCGGCTCAATCCGTCGATTTGTCGATTGATTCGACACCGAACGTAAAAACCGCTTTCGGCACTGTCGATAAAATTCACGGCACGGCAAGCGTCGGACGACTCGGCGAAGTCGATTTTAAAGAATTGTCTTTGGACGGCGAAAATATTTCTCTCGACATTCCCGAAATAATTTCTCCGTCGGAAAATTTATCCGACAAGGAACGCGGCGATAAAATCATCAAGTACGCCGGAAAACTTGAACTTCACGGAATAATTACAGCAGAGGATTTACTCGCCTATCTCGAAAAAAAAGTTGACCGACTTCAAAACGCCGAAGTAAAAATTACGCCGGAAGAAGTTTCCGCGCACGGCGAAGTAAAAATTATGGGCAGAACCGCCGAAGTCGAACTTGCCGGAAAATTTGTTGCGGACGGCGGGGATATTTATTTTGAAATGACAAACTTGAACGTGAAAAATTCTTTGCTCCGGCATTTTCAAATTGACAGTTTGCTCGGTGACGTGAAAATTTTGAACGGCGATGATTTGCCGGCGAAATTGAAATATGACTCCGTCGAATTGAGAGAAGGAGAAGTTTTGGTCACGGCAGTCAAGAGCAGAGATTAAAAATTCGTTTCGTAAAGCGAAGAGGTTTAAATGAAAAGATTTATTTATAACAAGATATTGCTGTTCGCGTGTGCCGTCGGACTTCTTGCGTCCCTCGCCATTGCCGGGCAACGTCATGCAGTAGAAATAAAAAATAATCAAGTCGATATGGCGATTGACTTTCAAAGTTTGTTCGACTTGGCGCAAATGACCGGCACGGACTTCGGCGAAACTTTGAAAATGTTCAAAGATGCCGGGATAACTTCGCTTGCGATTTACGACACGAAATTTGAACGGCTCAATGAGGAAGGAAAAATTTTTGCCGTGTCCGGCGGCGAATTGATACAAAATTATTCCGGCGGCGCGATGACCAACGAAGTTTGGCGGCAAGCCGTCGAATCCGGAATTATCGACGCGAACAAAGTTTACGTTATCGGACGCGACTTGAAAACTTACGAGGAAATTAAATCGGATTTGCGCGTTCGTTTCGGCGCGGAAAGAGTGCGCCCGGTTTCAATCGGCGAAATGGAAATTTTGGAAGTCAAAGATAAGTTTGAAACTTTTTTGAAAACGCCGATCGGTCTCCCGATTGAGGAAATGGAAATTGCAAAAAATGCCGGCTTTACGATTATCGCGCGCCCGACAAATTTTGAGAAGTGCACGCCTGAAGATATTCGACACGTTTTTGACAAGTTGAAAAATTATCCGGTGTCGGCAATGGTTTTCGACGGCAACGAAATTCTCGGCGCACAGAATCACATTGACGTTACCGCCGACGAAATGAGAAAGCAACAGATGATTTTCGGCGTGATTGAAAATGTCAGTCAGTTGCAATTTTATCGGCAGGCGGGACTTGAGGAGCTTGCAAGGGAGATAGGTTACGACAGAATCGCCCGGCTCTATGCAATTCCCCGTGACGAACAGCCGAAACTTTTGATTGATACAGCCGTTAATCGTTGGGCGACGACGGATCACGAACGGAATATCAGAATAAATCTTTTCCGGGTTTACGAAAAACACGCGCCCGGAATGACTTTGCTTGAAACAAATTTGAAATACATTCGCGACACGGCGGACAAACTCAAAGCGAACGGTTACACTTTCGGCACGCCGGGAACTTTTGAAAATTATTATCCCGCAAGATTTTTGCGCGCACTCGTCGTTATCGGAGTTGCCGCCGCGGTTGTCCTGTACCTCTCTTTAATTTCCCGGAGAATAAATCGCAACCGGAGATTTCAACTCATACTTTTTGCGTTGCTTGCGATTTTATTCGCCGTCCCGGTTTTAATCGGCGGCGGAGGGAAAGTCAGATTGATTGCCGCACTTTTGAGCGCGAATTTATTCCCGGCACTCGCGATAATCCGGTTGCTTGACCAACTCAGATTTCTCCGGTTGAAAGCAAGATGGTCGGGGCGGAAAAAAACGTCCGGAGAGCCGGGACTTTCGATTTTCAGCATAATCTGGTTGTCGGCGGGCGCACTCTTCGTGACAAGCGCAATTTCGATGACGGGTGCGGCGTATTTGTCCGGCGCGTTGTCGGA
>CAJOFG010000115.1 GCA_905233965.1 uncultured Selenomonadaceae bacterium | reverse complement strand
CACGACTCCTTCCGAAAAAGTTGCGCCCGAAAAAACTCTTCGACCCGAACGCCGCGACCTCAAATTGGAAACAACGGACTCATCCATCATCAAAGAAATGCTTTTGGCGGGAATGTCAATCGAAGAAATTTCTCGCGAAACGGGACTCGGACGCGGCGCGATTGAATTGGTGCAAGAAATGATTCGTCGACAATTCGGCAAACGTTAAAGCAACGAAGCTCATCAAATACAGGCTGTCGCTCATTTTCGATGAGCGGCAAATTTTTTTGGAAGGAGAATTTGTTTGAACGCGCCAAAAATTTCCGTCATCACGCCGATGTACAACGCCGAGAAATACATTCGCCAATGTCTAATCAGCGTGCTCGCGTCGAAGTTCACCGATTATGAAGTTGTCCTCGTCGACGACTGCTCCACCGACAACAGCCTCGCCGAAGTCGAAAAGCTTGCTCCGTATTTCAACGGACGACTGAAAATTTTTCGCACGGAAAAAAATTCCGGCGGCGCGGGTGTTCCGCGAAATTTGGGAATAAAAAATTCTTCCGGCAAGTACATTACTTTCATTGACAATGACGACATGATTTTACCGACGGCGTTGGAAAATTTTTTCGCCGTCACAGAAGAAACCGGAGCCGACGTTATCCACACGGAAAAATGTTTGGGCTTTCGATACGTTGAAGGACAAAATTTTTCGCGGAATGATTTGCAAAATGTTTTCACCGACAAAAATATTTCCGGCACAGAAACGGTTGCAACCGAAACGCCGGATTTGAATGACAGAATCGGGCGTTACACTTTGAATCAATTCGGGTGGCTCCCTTGGGGAAAATTTTTTCGCAGAGATTTTTTGACGGAAAACAAAATCGAATTTCCGCAACTCGCTTTATCGGAAGATATGATTTTCTGTTTCAAGTGTCTGTGTCTTGCGAAAAATTATGTACGCGTTCCCTTCGCCGCGAATATTCACCGGTTCAGAATCGGTTCGGCATCACAACACGTCAGCCGGACTTTGTCGGAGAGTTTGCAACGCTGGTTGAGTGTAATTTTGCCCGGCGCGGAGATTCTCGATGACTTTATGAACGGCGAAGAATTTTTTGAACGTAACTCGGAGCGGCGCGAAGATATTTTAAAATTTTGGGTACACTCTCACCTTGACTTCATGAAAAAAAATTTTGCCGGAATGAGCCGATACGAAATCAGGAAATTTTTCAAAACGGAATTAAAAAAAATTGCGCCGGATAAAAATTCCCGGCAGAGAAAAATTTTCGACAAATATTTTCCGGAATACGAATTTAATTTCAACTGAAAAATTTTTATTTTTCGGATTTTTTCATTGACTAATGAATTTAAAATGATTAAACTGACATATGTCATTTTACGGAAAGTGGCGTATGTCATTTATTTTTGAAAGGGGGAATTTTGGAAACGGATTCAAAAATTTTTTTCAAAAACCTTATGGAGTTTTAAGGATAATTTTTCCCGGACAGACAGACGGGAGTAATTTTTAAAAACGACCGCCGGGGGGTGTGTGTTTGGAAATTACTTCGGAGAGGTATTTTTTAAATACCGTTCAATAAGTCAGGAGGTATTGTTATGAGTGGTTCAGGCTCGGCATTTGCCGTTGCTCAACAGATCGGTAAGTCGCTGTTTCTGCCGATCGCGGTTCTTCCGTTCGCCGGCGTTCTTCTCGGTATCGGTGCATCATTCTCAAATCCCACGACGATTGCCGCATACGGTTTGGAAGGCACACTTCATCCGGGCGGCGCACTTTACAGCTTTATGGTCATCATTTCAAATGTCGGTTCCGCGATTTTCGGAAACTTGGCTTTGATCTTCGCCCTTGCGGTTGCTCTCGGTATGGCGAAAAAAGAAAAGGGTATCGCCGTTTTGGGTTCCGGTATTTTTTATCTCGTCATGTTGACGACCATACACGTTTTCCTTCAACTTGACGGAACTCTTATCGGAAATGAAATTGCTCCGGACGCAAACGTCAAAGACGGTGCAATAACTTCCGTTCTCGGTATCATGACATTGCAGATGGGTGTTTTCGCAGGTATCGTAACAGGTCTTGCGGCGGCGGCAATTACCGATCGTTTTTATAAAACTCAGCTCCCGCCGGCGTTCGCTTTCTTCGGCGGCACTCGTTTTATCCCGATTGCAAGCATGATTTTCGGTATCGTCACCGGTTTCATCATGTATCTCGTTTGGCCGTTCATTCAGACCGGCATTTTCGCTCTCGGCGGCATTGTTCAAGCGTCCGGCTATTTCGGAACTTTCTTCTTCGGTTGCTGTGAGCGTGCTTTGATTCCTTTCGGACTTCATCACATTTTCTATCTCCCGTTCTGGCAAACAGGTCTCGGCGGTACGATGGTTATCAACGGCGAAACCGTCATGGGCGCACAGAACATTTTCTTTGCACAACTTGCAGATCCGAATACCACAGAATTCAGCGTTGACGCTTGCCGTTTCATGATGGGTAAATATCCGTTCATGATGGCGGGTCTTCCTGCGGCGGCGTTCGCAATGTACACTTGCGCACGTCCCGAAAAGAGAAAAGCTGCCGGCTCCCTTTTGTTCTCGGTTGCTTTGACCTCTTTCCTCACCGGTATTACCGAACCTATCGAATTTACTTTCTTGTTCCTTGCAAAAGAACTTTTCGGTATCCACGTTATTTACGCAGGTCTTTCCTTTGCTATCTGCCACATGATGGGCATTGCAATGGGTACCACGTTCTCCGACGGTTTGATTGACTTTATCCTTTACGGCGTATTGCCCGGTCAGGCGAAATCTCACTGGATGTTCATGTTGCCGATCTTCGCGGGCTATGCTGTCCTTTACTTCATTACGTTCAGATTCTTCATCATGAAATGGGATCTTAAGACTCCGGGTCGTGAAGATGACGACGAAGAAATGAAGATGATGTCTAAAGCCGACTACCAGAAAGCTACCGGCGTCGGCGTTGCCGGCGGTGCGGCTCTTCCGGCTGACTTCGATCAAAAATCCGCCATGATTCTTCAAGGTATCGGCGGTGTCGATAACGTAACCGAAATCGACTGCTGTGCAACTCGTTTGCGCTTGACTTTGGTTGACGGCTCGAAAGTCAACGAAGCCATTTTGAAATCCACCGGCGCGGGCGGCGTTGTCATTAAAGGCAATGCAATCCAGGTCATTTACGGACCGAGCGTCACAATCGTTAAAGCCAACTTTGAAGAATTTGTCGAAGCGATTCGCGAAGGCAAAATCGATCGTTCTCTCGTCGAAGGTGCAACCGGCGGTTCTGCCGCTGCGGCTCCGGCTGAAGAAAAACCGAAGATGAAAGACGTTGTTCTCGGCGCACACCTCACCGGTAAAATGATGCTCATGAACGAAGTACCCGATGAAGGATTCGCATCCCGTGCAATGGGCGACGGCGTTGCGGTAGACCCGACCGAAGGCAAATTGGTCGCTCCGGTTGACGGCACAGTCAATCTTATCTTCCCGACCAAGCACGCTATCGGCATGGTAACTCCGGACGGTGCGGAAATTCTCATGCACATCGGTATCGACACTGTCAAACTCGAAGGCAAACACTTTGAAGTTCACGTCGAACAAGACGCGAAAGTCAAACGCGGCGATCTCCTCGTCACCTTCGACATCGACGCAATCAAGAAAGCCGGATATCCGGTTGTCACTCCGCTTATCGTCACCAACACTGCGGCTTACTCTCAAGTTCGTCCGCTCAAGACCGGCGACGTTAAAGCAGGTGCAGATGATTTGGTCGAGGCTGTCGGCTGATTGAAAAATTTTAGAAATATATCCGACAAATAAAATTTGCCCGTCTTTAAAATCGAAGGCGGGCTTTTTTTTGGAAAGAAAGGACGTAGCGAATTTGAATTTTAATTTTTATCCCAAAATTTTGGCGATGATACTTCTTTTGGTATTCATTCCTCCGGTCGGTTTGATTTTCATGTACAAGTATTCCGAGTTTGACAGAAAAACGAACGTGATGATTGCCGGAGCCTGTATCGCCTTTTTCTTTTACGCGAATTATTCCTGGTTTTTCGGCGGCAATTACGAACCGGACAAAATGACGAAAGATATTTTTTGCGAACAGTTTAACGAAAATTCTTCCAAGCTTGCCGCACAACTCAGATTGAAAATTTTGCCCGTGCCCGAACTTTCCGGCAAAGAGTTTACGCACGAATTCACGCCGAAAATTATTTTGACCGGAAAAGTTGACGGCGAAGAAAATTTCGTCCGCGAAGTCGAAATAAAATCTGCGCCGGAAAATAATGACGAATCTTATCAAACGCTGGTTTGTTTCGGACTTTTGGCGGCGACTTTAAATCCGGAGCTTGACCAAAAAGAACGGAGCGAAATTTTTAAAGATTTGAATAT
>CAJOFG010000114.1 GCA_905233965.1 uncultured Selenomonadaceae bacterium | reverse complement strand
GATGTCCGGCGAAACAAAAATATCTCCGGGTTCGTGTTTGCTCTCGATAATTTCAAAGCCGGAAAAAATTTTTTTGTCCGGCAATCGGGTAAAATCTTTTTTCAAAATTGCAGAACGCGGAGGAGCTTTTTCGGAAATTGCGTCGAAAAATTTTTTCAAATTCTCCTCGTCGGCTTGCGCGAAAATTTCAACGTATGAGCCTTTATTAGCAACGGTGCCGGTGATTGAAAAAGAATCGGCAAGGCGACTGATGAACGGGCGAAAGCCGACACCTTGAACAATGCCGAAAACTTTTATATTGCAATTCAAATCAATTCCTCCAAAAAAATTATTACACCTTCAATCCCAATGTCCGTTTCCGCGAGAAAGCATCGGCGAGTTGCATTTTGGGCATTTCAATTTTTTTATGTTTGTTTCATTGTAAATTTCAACTTCATCGCCGCAATTTTTGCACCGGTGCGGATACTTGGCAAAAAGCGTGTAATTTTCTTCCAAATCATCAGGTGCAACGTAATTTGCATTTTCAAACGGCATTGCAACAGACCAACGCCCGTGATTATTTTTTTCGTCCGGCGAAATATTTTTTTTCGGTAAATACATACTCAAATCATGAACTCTTTCGTGGGTTCCGCATTTATGACAAACCGCCAAAACATTTTCAACGTCAATCGCGCCGTCCGGATTTTCGGTTAAAAAATTCTATCACAAAATTTTTTTGCCGCAAAATAAAAAATCCCCGATGAAAATATTTCGTCGGAGAAAAAATTTTTTATCGCAAAAATCAATCGTGCGCCAATTATTTGTCAACTTTTTAAAAGTTGTCAGTCGGATGAAATTCTGAGTTGATGAACCGCACTCTTCTCCGGGTCTATATCGGACTCTGTGCGGAGGAAAGTTTCAAATACTTCGTTCGTCTTTGTGTTGACTGCTTCGACGTGAACGCCGGACGCATCGACTTTGAAAGTAACTTTAATCGGCGTATCGCGCGAAGTGTCCGGCGGAAGATTGACGATAAGTTCGCCGAGCAATTTTACGTTGTGAGCCGGATCCGTCGCTTGAGGATTTCCGTCTTCATCAACACACGGAATTAAAGTGTCATCGTTCGACATATTTTCAAATGCGCGAAGTCTGACGCGCTCCTGATTGTCTTCGAGCGGGTAATAAGTTTTGGAGAAAACCGCCGGCATCTTTTCGCCGATTTTTATAAAGTTTTCCAAAACGTATTTGTGCTTGCTTCCTTTCGTATCGACGACACCCGGACCGAATGAGCGCGGCGTTTGATCTTCCACGTCAAATTTTGTGGTGAGTTGATCGACTTCGGAATTTTTTTCGTCGGACGTTTCGCCTTCGGAAGTTTCGCCGGAAGTTTTTTCGCCGCCGCCGGAGCCGGTGCCTTCCTCAACGACGAGCATACTTGCATAAATCGCCGCACCTTTCGCAACTGCCTGATCCGGGTCGTGCTGTTGAACTTTGCCGGGAAATTTTTCTTCGACGGCATTTTTAATCATCGGCATATAAGTTGAACCGCCGACGAGTAAAACGGTGTCGATATTCACACCCGGAACTTTTTGCAAAGTGGATTCGACAAAATTCATCGTCTGCGCAACTTTGTCGGAAGTCATTTCCTCAAAATCTTTCCGGGTAACGACAACTTCGGTGCGCGAACCGTTTACGTCAATGCGAACTTTTGCGGATTGCTTTTTGCTGAGTTTTCTCTTAGCTTCCTCAACTTTGCTGCGAATGTCCTGCCGGGTTTCCGCTTCGATTTCCTCCGGTGTCAAACCGGATTCTTCGCAACAAACGTGGAGAATGTGGT
This sequence comes from uncultured Selenomonadaceae bacterium, assembly GCA_905233965.1. GTDB lineage: Bacteria > Bacillota > Negativicutes > Selenomonadales > Selenomonadaceae > Quinella. Next base: position 5,464 of record CAJOFG010000114.1, on the reverse strand, counting down.
CAAAAAGTTTGTCGTCCCAATCTTTTCCGCCGAGTCTGTCATCGCCGCCGGTCGCCAAAACATTTATTTTTTGAACGTCGTTGCCGCTTTCGTTTTGCGTCATGGACATTTCGACAACGGTAACGTCGAAAGTGCCGCCGCCGAGATCGTAAACCAAAATTGTTCTGTCCTCTTGGAATTGTCTGGCGCAGTAACTCAACGCCGCCGCAGTCGGTTCGTTAATCAAACTCAGGACGTTGAGTCCGGCAAGCTCACCCGCCTGCTTTGTCGCGCTGCGCTCTTCCAAACCGAAATAAGCCGGCACGGTTATTACAACGTCCTCAATCGTTCCGCCTTGAGACTCGACAAGGTCTTTCAAGCGCGCCAAAATAAGTGCGCTGATTTCGACCGGCGTATAAGTTTTTCCGTCGAACTCGTAGGTCCGCGTGTCGCGTTTGCCGATTTCGCGCTTGACGAATTGAACGACGCGATCCCCGTCCGTTTCGATATTTTCTTTCGCCGCCTGTCCGACGACGACGTTATTTGCATTTTCAAAAAAGACGACGGAGGCAACCGTGTTTGAATCGTCATCGTTATTGCGAATGACTTCCGGATTTCCGTTTGAATCCAGCCGCGCAATGCACGAATAAGTTGTCCCGAGATCTATTCCGTAAGTACTCATTTAAAAAATTCCTCCACTTTAAAAATATTATTCACTCCGAGCAAATTCGGATTTCGATTTCATTTTTTCCGGCTGTTGCGGTGTCGGAGCGGAATTGTCCGGTTGTTTCGTCGTCAAAGTCGAATTGAATACGAAAACGTCAACAAACTCCCGGTAAAGAGGTCTGCCGTTGCGAATGACACCCGCCCGACGACTGCCGGCGATTGTATTATGTTTTTCCCGGTTGTCGGTTGAAATTGTGTTGATGACTTTCGTCAAAAGAGGTTTGCGAATTTCGCCGACGCGGGAGCGAAAAACTTCCGCATCGTACTCCGACAAAATATCTTCCAATTCCTCAAAAAGAAGTTGCAAAGTCCGGCGACCTTTTTTTGAAATTGTTTCGTCGTCCAACAAAGTCCGGTATTCGACGCAGACGGCGGCGATGCCGCGCTGCCGGTCTTTCAATTCTTCCAACTCGTCGTACATTCCGCGACGAACCTGGTTTTGAAAATTTATATTTTCGCGAAGGACTTGGGTGAGTTGCCGGGAATTTTTATCCTGCTGTTCCAAAATTTCGTTTATCAAATCCACAAGCTTACCCAAATCTAATTTTGCCGCGCCGGATTCTTCGGCGTTAAAATCCGCTCGCGATTCCATACGTCCGCCCCCTTTTAATTTTCTCAAAACAAGCCCGGTTAAATTCTGCAAGTTGTTATATAATTCCTGCTTAAAAATTTTCTCACGCCATTTGACGTTTGACAAGTCCGGTGAAAATTCCGTTCTTTGCAACCAATTCGTCAAAGCCGCCGGTCTCAACGACTTTTCCGGCATCCATTACAATTATTTTGTCGCAGTTGCGAATTGTCGAAAGTCTGTGGGCAACGATAATTCTTGTGGAGCTGAGATTGTCCAAACTTTTCGTGACGATTGCCTGAGTGCGATTGTCCAATGCGGAAGTCGCTTCGTCGAAAATTAAAATCGACGGCTTCGTTACCAAAGCACGGGCGATTAAAAGTCTTTGCCGTTGCCCGCCGGAAATGTTTGAACTTCCTTCCGAAATTACCGTTTGCATACCCATAGGCATCCTCGCAATATCTTCCGCAATGCCGGCTGCCGCCGCCGCCTCCCATGCGTCCTGCTGAGTCAAAGCGTTTGTCCCGATAATGTTTGTAAAAATATCTCCCTTCATCAGCTGACCGTTTTGCAAAACGACACCTAACTGAGTCCTCACCGACGGCATATTTAATTCGGACAAATCTTGTCCGTCGTAATAAATCGCTCCTTTTTTCGGCGTTTCAAATCCGAGCAGAAGTCTGACCAAAGTCGATTTGCCGCAACCGGATTTTCCGACAATCGCCACATTTTCTCCGGCGGAAATTTTCAAATTGATGTTGTGCAAAACTTCCCGACCTTCGACGTAGCCGAAACTTAAATTACTCACTTCGATTGCACCGGACAGAACGCCGGCATCCGGTTTGTCGCCGACGCTCTCCGGAATTTCTTTCAAAATCGGACGGAAATTTTCTATTTGCGGCTGAATTGCGAAGTATTGACCGATAAGCGGAATTATTCCGTTCAGCGTCCCGTTGAACGCGGTGAACGCCGCCTGGAACGCGATAAATTGCGCGTAACCTATTCCCTGAATTTGTTCGCCGTTCGGACCTGTCTCGTTCATTCCGTAAACGGCGATGCAGTAAAGCGACATTGACAGGATAAACGGCTGAATCGAACCGATAATCATGTTGTAATTTCCCTGCCAACGAAGTTTCAAATTCCATTTCCACGTTTCGCCGAAAACTTTGCTCCAAAGTCGGTAAGCTTGTTTTTCCGCGCCGTGCTCCCGGAATTTCGCAAGCCCGGCAAAAATTTGCTGAATCGTGCCGGCCTCCCGGTTGTTTGCGTCAATCAAATTTCTTTGAAAGCCGATGACTCGACGATAAATAAAAGCCGTGATAATCGCGTAGACGAACCAAACGGCGACAGCGACACCCGTCAATTTCAAACTGTAGTAGCACATCAAAAAAATGCTCCAGAACGAAAAGACGAATCCGAAAAGCGAACCTATAAATTCCGGGCTGACCAAACCTTTGATAACGTTCATTCCGCCCATTCTGCTCGCCAATTCGCCGGAAGTGTATTGCCGGAAAAATTTCGTCGGCAAAGTCAGAAGTCGTCCCCAAAGTGCCGCCTCAGTCGCCATGTTTATTCGCGTCGTTATTCTCATCACCGCGATGGTCCGGACGATGCCCAACGATGCCATTGTAAAACTTGTGACCATCGTGACTTGAGTCACCGTCGCCAAACCTTGACGATCCAAAATCGGAATGATGTCTTGGAAAATTGTTTCCGTGACAATCGGCATGACGAGCGGAATAAGTCCGGAGAAAAGACTGACGGCGATAACCGTTTTGTAGTCGGCAATCCAACACTGTTTGAAAATAAATTTGAGCAAGTCCAAAATTTTCAATTCGCGTGCCGGAAAACCGCCGAAACATTCAAAGCCGTCCTTCGCGATTTGTTTTGCAACTTCGTCGTCAATTTCTTTTCCGTCCGGAAAATTTTTCGTGACGATTCGATATTTGCCCGGTCCGGTCGGAATGAACGCCGCCAAACTTTTTTCTTCGCCGAAGTAGCCGATGATAACGCCGCTGTCTTTTTTGTACCAGTCCGGCAAAAGTTCAATCAGTCGCATTTGCATATTGCCTTTTTGAACGAGTCTTTGCAACAGTCGAATCTGATCAAATTTTTTCGTCAGCGCGGGATCTGTCCGGATATTTTCTGTCGGCATACGAAGAGCAACGGCAATTCTCTGAACAATGAAGGTTGCTTCCTCCAATTTTTCGTCGCGGGAAACGGTTTCACTGTACTCCGAAATTTCTTCGCCGATTAAGTTTGAAATTGCGTTGTCAACCATGCGCTGTTGATTACGCGCCCGGACTTCGACGCGCCGGGAAAATTTTTTGTCCTCCGACGCGAAACGAACGCCCAGCAACATGGAAAAAATTCCTTCGTTGTCCCGGAACCGTTCCATTAAATCCGGCAAAGAATTTTCCGCGCCGGATAAAACCGTTCCGTTTCGCCACGTTATCAAAGTATCGTCGCCTTTGTCGGCAAGGAGCGAAAGCCAGGAAAGTTTTTCCAACTCGGCGAACCAATTTTTCATCAAGCCGTGCAATTTTTCCGTCGGCAAATCTTCCGCTTGCAAAATTTCAAGCCGCGAATCATCGACGGCATAAATTATCGTTTCTATTTGCCCGAACTCGTCAAGTGCCGGGAAAGCCGCCTCGCCCGGTTTCAACTCCGCCAAAAATTCCTGACGGAAAGAACCTTCGCCGCGCAGTACCGCGTAGACTTCGACTCTGCCTTCCGTCAACACGACGAACCCTTCTCCGCCGGTCAATTCGTATCTTTGTCCCGCGACAAGAGGGAGGAAATTTTTTTCGTTATTCACTCAAAATTACCTCCTCGCCTTCGCGTTCTTGAATCAAAAATTTATAAGCTCCGTCGTGTTGCATCATTTCCCGGTGAGTGCCGCGCTCGACGACTTGCCCCAAGTGCAACATGATAATTTCGTCCGCGTCGCGAATTGTAGATAACCTGTGCGCGACGATTAAGCAGGAGCAACCGCGCCGACGAATATTTTCCAAAATCGTTTGCTCCGTCATCGGATCAAGCGCACTCGTCGCCTCGTCCAAAATCAGGAGTGAAGGATTCGTCGCAAGAGCGCGGGCAATTTCCAAACGCTGACGTTGCCCGCCGCTGAAGTTCAAACCGCCTTCAGAAACTTTTGCATCGTAGCCGCCGTCAAGTTGCAAAATGTCTTCGTGGATACAGGCATCTTTCGCCGCTTGAATTACATCGCTTTTGCTGATTGATTCGTCGAACAAAGTCAAATTTTCCGTAACCGTTCCGGTGAGTTGAAAAATATCCTGGTCAACCGCCGAAATGGAATTGACAATCGACGCACGGGGAATTTGCCGCCGAAGTTTTCCGTCGAAACGGACTTCTCCCGACCATTCCTCGTAAATGCCGGTGACAATTTTTGCAACCGTCGATTTTCCGGAGCCGCTCGCCCCGACAATCGCGACCCAATGTCCCGGCTTGACGTGCAAATTAAAATTACTCAGCAACGGTTTTTCCAAAGGACTGTAACCGAAACTGACATCTTTCATTTCCAATTCGCCGGAAAGTCTTTGCACGTTCTCCGTCAAATCATCTTCGTCGGCGCAGTTCAAATCGTCAATCTCATACCGCCGAACGTCATTTAATCTCTGCATTTGCATTTCGGTTGTCTGCAAAGTCGAACCCAATCCGAGAAGAGCATTTACCGGAGCTTGAAAACTTCCCATCAAATTTTGGAAAGCCATGAACATACCGGCAGTCATCGCGCCGTCCATGATTGAGAAACCGCCCAACGTCATTATCAGCGCGCCGTTAATTCCGCCGAGCAAAGTCGGAATTATCGTTGCCGTCATCGACCAAAGCGCAACGTCCTGACTTGCCGACAAAACTTTTGCGCGGTAACCCGACCACTTGGTAAAAAAATCTCCCTCGTTGCCGTTCGCCTTTATCGTTTCAATCATCATCAAGCCGTTCATCGTCACGCCGTATTCTTTGCCGGCGTCCTGCTGAATTTTCATATTCAAGTCGGTTAAATACCTTCTCAGCGCGAAAAAAAGTATTATGTCAACGCTTGAAAACACAACGCCGATTATCGTTAAAGTGACGTTGTACTGGAGCAGGAGGAGCAGGTAAAAAACGGCGACGATTAAATTTAAAACCGCAGTCGCCGCCGGTCCGGACAAAACGCCGGCGATTGATTCG
>CAJOFG010000113.1:4724-12107 GCA_905233965.1 uncultured Selenomonadaceae bacterium | reverse complement strand
GGAGGTTGATTAAAATGACTGACCAAGAAACTATCAACATGAATTTGCAAAGACAAATCGATATGCAAAACGCCCGAATCGATATGGTAAGTACGAATGTAAATTCTCTCGTTCAAGAGTTGCGCGAATTTAAAAACGAAACGCGTGAGCAAAACAAGATACGTGCAGAAGAGTTGCGCGAATTTAAAAATGAAACGCGTGAGCAAAACAAAAAGCTTGCAGAAGAAATTCGGGAAATTCGCACCGGATTAAACGACATCGGAAATCACGTTCGCAACATGAGTTTGACGACGCTTATCGGAATTGCCGCAATGGTTATCGCCGTCATTCTCAAATGAACGAGCGGAAAGGAACATTTTGCGGAGCGTCAAAACAATCTTCATAGCCGCGAGGGTGATGAAAATAAATTTTGTCTTTGTCACGCGGGTAAACGTATTTGCCGCCCGGCTGCCAGAAGAACGGGTGGAATTTGTAATCATTCCTTTCCTTTTTGAAATCGTAAAGCAATTTAATTTCCGCGCAGTCCGCTTGGAAATTCGTCCACACGTCCCAATGAACCGGAATAATCACCTTGCAATTCAAATGCTCCGCCATTCGCAAAATATCAATCGACGACATTTTATCCAGAACTCCGACCGGATTTTCCGCGAATGCGCCGAACGCAACATCTATATCAAAATCTTTTCCGTGTTTCGCAAAATAAATCGAGAAGTGAGAATCTCCGGCATGATAAAAATTTCCTCCCGGAGTTTTGAGCAAATAATTTATCGCCTTTTTATCCAAGTCGGTCGGGCAAGTCCCTTCGAGTTGCTCCGGCACTCCGTCAATAACTTCCGTCGTGACTATGCAGGTCCGATCGAAACTGTCAAGGCAAACAATTTCAACGTCCTTAATTTTTATAACGTCGCCGGGTTTCACGACTTTGCAACGATTTTCCGGTACGCCCCACTTCAACCAGGTTTCAACAGATTTTTCCGGTCCGATGAAAGGTACCGGAATTTTTTTTCCGTCCGCGTCAACCGTTTCCATTCCGCTGTTGATGACGTGCGCCGCCCACTCTGCGGAAATGTGGTCGCGGTGATTGTGAGTCGATAAAACCGCGTCAACGTGTTTGAAGGAAAACGGATCGATGACGTGAGGAATATTTCTGACGTTCGGCGGCATGGAACGAACGCCGGACATATTCGCCATGGAATGACCGACGGCAATTTTTCCGTCGCCGTGACTGCGCTTTCCGTTTCCGCACCAAAGGTCGAGGCTGATATTTGCTCCGCCCGGCGTTTTGAACCAGATGCCTACGCAACCGAGCCACCACATCGCCGTTTGACCTTCCGGAACAACTTCGGATTCAATTTCTTCCGTCAACCAGGTACCCCATTCCGGGAAAGTGTCAAGCAACCATTTTTCGCGCGTCATTTCGGAGATGACACTCATTTTTTTCCGCCGTCCTTTCCGTCTGAAATTTTTATAATCGACTTTGCAAATCCTTCGTCGGAAATTGCCGCGACCGTCCGAAAATTTTTCCCCAAACATTTGCCCAAAGTTTCGCCGGTTAAAGCGCGGACAATCGGCAATTTTTTTTCGCGGGAAATTTTTTCAAACTCTTTAACGCCGTTCGGCGCGGCATCCGTCGCAAGGATTAAAAGCTTGACTTTGCCGGAATTTATCGACTCTTTGACGGAAAAATTTCCGCTCGTCAACTTCCCGGCTCTCTGCGCCAAGCCCAACAAATTTTTTAATTTTTCCTCATTCATTTTCAAACTTTTCCGTAGCGGAAATAATTTCGTCGCAAAATTCCGGCGGGACTTTCACTTTGAAAGCTCTGTCGAAAAGTTTACGTTTCTTCGCAACTTCCGCGCACTTTTTCATCCGGCAAACATATGCGCCGCGCCCGGATTTTTTTCCGGTTTCGTCAATCGAAAATTCACCGTCCGGACTTTTTACGACGCGGAGAAGTTCCGACTTGTGCCGGACTTCCCGGCAGACAATGCAACGACGCATTTCGATTTGTTTTTTCGCTTTGCCCTTCGACATGGCGCATCACCGTTTTTTTCCGCCTTTTGCTTTGGCGATTTTCACTTGTCGCATACCCTCTTCCGGCGGCAAATCTTTTGCTTGCGATTTACTCTTGATGTCGATTTTCCAACCGGTCAATCTTGCGGCAAGCCGGGCATTTTGTCCTTCCTTGCCGATTGCCAAACTTAATTGATTGTCCGGCACAATGACGCGGGAAACTTTTTCTTCGTCGTTCACTGAAACTTTGAAAACTCTGGACGGACTGAGCGCGTTCGCGATAAAAATTGCCGGCTCCTCATTCCATTCCACAATATCAATTTTTTCGTCGCCGAGCTCGTCCATTATCGCCTGAACTCTGATGCCGTGTTGCCCGACGCATGAACCGACAGCGTCAATGGATTCGTCTTGAGAGCAGACAGCAATTTTTGAACGGTTGCCGGCTTCACGGGAAACGGATTTCACGACGATTAAACCTTCCTGAATTTCCGGCACTTCCATTTCAAAAAGTCTGCGCAAAAATCCGGGATGGGTGCGCGACAGAAAAATTTGAGGACCTTTTCCGATTTTCCGGACTTCCGCAATGTAAGCGCGGACTCTGTCTCCCTGCTTGTAGCGTTCGCCGGGCATTTGTTCGACGGAAAAAAGTATGCCCTCCGTCTTGCCGATGTCAACGATAACATTTCCGTCCTCGACACGCGTCACGGTTCCGCTGACGACATCATTTTCCCTGCCGTTGAACTCGTCGTAAATTATTCCGCGCTCCGCCTCACGAATTTTTTGCATGACGCATTGTTTAGCCGCTTGAGCCGCAATTCTTCCGAATCCGCTGACCGGAACTTCTTTTTGGTAAACGTCGCCGATTTTCAATTCCGGATTTATTTTTTGCGCATCGGCAAGTGAAATTTCAGCGTCGGGATTTTCGACTTCTTCGACGACCGTATAATTTTCAAAGACGCGAAAATTTCCTTTTTCCCTATTTTTTTCGTCGCCGGCAACTTTTCTGTAAGACAGAATCAAGGCCGCCTCGACAGCCTCAAACAAATTTTCTTCCGGAATTTCCCTTTCCGTGCAAATGTCTTTCAACGCGTCCAAAAGTGTAATTTCTTTTTCGCCTTTCTTTTTTCTCACAGCCAAAGTATCGTTCCCCCTTCTCCGGAAAAATTAAAATTCTATGTGCAATCTGACTTGCGAAATTTTTTCGCGCGGTATCGGCTCGAATTTTTCAAGTCGCAAAAATTTTTCGTCGCGTCCTTCCAAAATTCCGGTCAAAACTTTTTTTCCGTCAATCGGTGCGTAAAGTGAAACGTCAACCGACTTTCCGGCTTCGCGAACAAAATCCCGGTCTTTTTTCAAAACTCTGTCGATGCCGGGCGAAGAAACTTCCAAAATGTACGCGCTCTCCATGATTGATTCGCGATCCAAAATTTCGCCGAGTTTCTCACTTATCATTTGACAATCGTCCAAGTCGATGCCGCCGGCTTTGTCGATAAAAATTCTGAGATACCAATCTTTCTCTTTGACGTATTCGACATCAACCGTTTCAAATTCCGTTCCGTCAAGAATTTCGTTGAGTAATTCTTCGACGCGCAATTCCACTTTGCCGGACATTCAATCCACCCCATACAATATTAAAGAGCGGACACGTGTTGCCCACTCTCACAAAAAAATTCTTTTTTATGAAGTCACGGAATTATACCACCGCAAGAAAAATCTGTAAACTGTTTTGTTCAAACTTCGTCGGTGTGCGTTCGTCTTTACCGACAAGCTTTAACCTGCCGGAAATTTTTTTCAACCGAGTTTGTAATAGCCGCCGGACTCCAAAAATTTGCAGTATTCGCGCACGGCATTCGTAAACGGAGTGAATCCTCCTTTGTAACCCGCGCCGAGAAGTTTTTTCGTGTCGGCTTGAGTGAAACTTTGATATTTGCCGCGCAGGTCGTCCGGAAAATCCTTGTATTCGATTCTTCCCGCGCCGAACGCATCAATCAATGCACGCGCCGCCTCGTTGAAGGTGTGCGCCGTTCCTGTTCCGCAGTTGTAAATTCCGTTCGGCACATCATTTTCCAAGCACCACATATTTACTTTGACGACATCTTTGACGTAAACAAAATCGCGTTTCTGTTCGCCGTCGCCGTAACCTTCCGTGCCTTTAAAAAGTTTTACGATTCGTCCGCCGGCTTTTAACCGCTTGTAAAATTGATAGAAAATCGATGCCATGTTTCCTTTGTGCTGTTCCTGAGGACCGAACACGTTAAAATATCTCAAGCCGATAATTTTACTGCGCGAGTCCCCGATAAATTGTCTGACGTAACGATCGAACAAAAGTTTTGAAAATGCGTAGGGATTCAAAGCGTTTTCACATTCTTCCGTTTCGATAAATCCGTTTTCGCCGTTGCCGTAAGTCGATGCACTGGACGCATAAATCAGCGGGACTTGCTTGTCGATACAGAAATTCAAAAGTGCCTTGGAATATTCGTAATTGACTCTCATCATGTAGTTTACGTCGTACTCCATCGTGTCGGAGCAGGCACCTTCATGAAAAATTGCCTCAATGTCCAAGCCGAAAAAATTTTTCTCAGTGAAAGTGTCCAAGAAGTCGTCCATGTGCTGATAGTCGATAAAACGAAGTCCGATTAAATTTTTAAACTTGTCCCCGCTCTTCAAGTCATCGACGATAAAAATATCCGTCCTCCCGCGCTCGTTCAATTCTCTGACAATGTTACTTCCGATAAATCCGGCTCCTCCGGTTACGATAATCATTTCTTCAACCTCCGTTCAATTTTCCAAAGCGTTCAAAAGTTGTTCACGGCTCACGGCATACGTTCCGACTTTCGCGACGACGACTCCGGCGGCGACGTTCGCCAGGTAAGCGGCGGCAACCGGATTCAATCCTCCGGCAAGCGCGGCGGTGAAAACCGAAATTACCGTGTCGCCGGCTCCGGACACATCGAAAACTTCCTGCGCCTTCGCTTTTATGTGAGAAATTTTTTCGCCGTCAATAATCGTCAAACCTTCCGCAGACCGCGTGACGATTAACCCGCTCAAATCAAATTCGTCGATAACTTTTTTCGCTGCCGTTTCAACCGGTTCATCGAGATTTTTTATTTTTTTCGGCAAAATTTCGTTCAGTTCCTTCAAGTTCGGCGTGATGAAATTTGCGCCGGAATATTTTTCCCAATCGTCGCCTTTCGGATCGACCACGACAAAAATTTTTTTCATGCGGCAAGTTTGAATTATTTTCCGGCAAATTTCCTCCGTGCAAATTCCTTTCCCGTAGTCCGAAATAATTACCGCGTCAACCTCCGGAATAATTTCTTCAACTTTCGACAAAAAAATTTTCGACTCTTCGCCGTCAATCTCCGAAGAATCTTCAAAGTCCAGCCGAATCATTTGCTGATGTCCGCTGATGACCCGGATTTTTGTAGTCGTCGGCGAATCGGTTCGCAAAATTCCGGTAACGTCAACTTTCCTTTCGCGCAATTTTTTTAAAAGCATTTCGCCGTGTCCGCCGTAACCGATTTGTGCCGCGACGAAAGTTTTGCAACCCAACAGCGCGAGATTGTGTGCGACGTTCGCCGCGCCGCCCAAAGTTTCTTTGACTTCCAAAACGTGAGTTATCGGCACGGGAGCTTCCGGAGAAATTCGCGTGACTTCGCCGAAATAGTATTTGTCCAGCATGACATCGCCGACGACAAGAATTTTGCAATTCGCCGCGCCGTCAGTCAAAAATTTTTTCATCGCATCTTTATTCATACCGGTACCTCAAAGTTCAATTACACGACATTGATATTCGCCGTAAATGCGCGGCAACTCCTCCGCCGGGCAATTATATTTTTCCAGAAGTTCATCAACGTATTTCATCACGACTTCGACCGGAATTTTTTTCATGCAGGCAAAATTTTCTTCTCCGCTCTTCGGGCAAATGTGTTTCCCGCACGGGTGGCACGGCTCCGGCGTTTTAATCAAAATATCTTTCGCGTCGTAAGGGTAAAAGCCGGGCACGGGCGACGAGCCGAACATCGTTACAATCGGAATGTTTCGCGCCACGCCGATATGCATCGGACCGGAATCCGTCGTCAAAAACAAAACGCACTTATCCAAAAATCCGGCGAGAACGGCAAGACTGAATTTGCCGGTGAAAATTTTCAGCAACGGATTATTTTTTTCGCGCATTTTCGCAACGCAGTCGGCAACAATTTTTTCGTCCATCGTCCCGCCCAAAAATGCAACGCCGTACCCGCGCCCGATTAAAATGTCGGCACACTCCGCGAAGTAATCGTCAATCCATCTTTTCGTCGGCCAACTTGCTCCTATGTTGAACGCGACGACTTTTGTACCCGCCGGAAAATTTTCCGAAAAAATTTTTGCCGCCTCAATTTTTTTTTCGTCCGGAATTGTCATTTCCAAACCGCCGTCATCAATTTTTTCAATCCCGACAGCTTGCCGCAACACGTCGAAGTGAGAATGAATCTGATGCTTGACGGCTTTTAAGTTCGGCAAAACCTGCGTGAAGAAAAGCGAAAATCCCGGCTTGGAATAGCCGACGGTTTTTTTCGCGCCGCCGAACGCCGCCAATGCCGATGCGCGTTCGTTCCGGTGAAGATTTATTATCAAGTCGAATTTTTTTTCCCGAATTTTGAAAATAAATTTGGCGAAGTCGAAAAGGTTATCGTCCGCGCCTTTTTTGTCGAGCAAAAGACATTCGTCAATGTGTTCGTTGTATTGAACGAGATCGGCAAGTTTTTTGTCGGCAAGCAGTGCGATGTGCGCGGAGGGAAAATTTGTCCGCAACGTCCGCAAAACCGGCGTAACCAACATTAAATCGCCGATGTGCATTAAATTTATCACCAAAATTTTTTTGTAATTCGAGTCCACGAAATTTTTCACGCTCCGAAAATTTTTTCTCCGGCAATTATATTCCGGCGCGGTTAAGTTTGCAATTATGATTTATCCGGCAAAAGTTGTATAATCCGGTCGTGAAAAATTTTTTTGGGAGGAATTGCTTTGAAAGTTTACGAAAAATTTTTCCGCGACGCTTACCGGCAAATTTGTCTGCTCACCGGTTCTGAGGTTGCGGAAAAAATAAATTTGCGCGACGTGTTCGATTATCCGCCGGACGAAGATTTAACCGGCTTTTTGACTTACGGATTTATCGACGAGGAAACCGGATTTAATTTTGAAATTTTGGCGGGCGCGAAAATTTCCGACGGACGAATAAAAATTTTTCCCGGCAGTTACAAAAAAAATGTCAAACTTCGTCGCCCGGAAGTTGAGGATGCCGAAATAAAAATTTTGCCGGAGTACGCCGACGCTTTCCGGGATAAAATTCAAATTATCGACGACCGACAGAAAGTTGACGAAAAAAAA
>CAJOFG010000113.1:3112-4718 GCA_905233965.1 uncultured Selenomonadaceae bacterium | reverse complement strand
GTTTCATCAAGACGATTGACGCGCTCCGCCACCCGAATTTCCCGGACGATGTCGCGGTATTGTTTTTCGACGAAAATTTAAATCCGGAATATGCTTGGGTTCGTTGCTCCGGTGAGGAGGACAATTTAATTTCCGGAAAACTTCTGCACGACTTGCAACAAGATTTCAAGTACAAGACCGGCGACGAAATAAAATTCGGCGTTACGGAATTTGAAAACGAAATTATTTGTGTTCTTGTTGAGTGACCTCTCCGAATTGAATTTTATACAAGTGTTCGTAAAGTCCGCCGCGTTTCAAAAGTTCTTCGTGGGTTCCATGTTCGCAAATTTTTCCCTTGTCGATTACAAAAATTTGGTCTGCGGAAAAAATTGTACTCAGTCGGTGCGCGATGACAAAACTTGTTCGCCCGACCATCAATTCGTCGAGTGCCGCCTGAACAATTTTTTCGCTCTCCGTATCGAGTGCGCTGGTTGCCTCGTCCAAAATCAAAATTTGCGGATTCTTCAGCATTGCTCTGGCGATTGCCATTCGCTGACGTTGCCCGCCGCTCAAATTCAGTCCGCGCTCCCCGATTAAAGTTTGATAACCTTCCGGCAAGTCGAGAATAAAATTGTTCGCGTTCGCAGCCGTCGCCGCCGCGATAACTTCTTCGTCGGTCGCGTCCAACCTTCCGTAACGAATATTTTCCATGACGGTCGTATTGAACAGCAAAGTTTCCTGCGGCACGATTCCGATTTGTTCGCGCAGAGAATTTAAAGTCACGTCGCGAATGTCGTACCCGTCAATTTTTATCGCGCCGGCATTCACGTCGTAAAAGCGCGGAATTAAATTTGCTATCGTGGATTTTCCCGCGCCGCTGGGACCGACGAAAGCTATCATCTGTCCGGGCGAAACTTCAAAGGTGACATCATCAAGCGCGTTGTGTTTTTCGTCGTAGGAAAATGTGACGTGTTCGACGGTGACTTTGCCGGCAACCGGCGGAAGAATTTTCGCGTCCGGTTTGTCGTTGACGGTTTCTTCCAAATCGAGGACGAAAAAAATTCTGTCGATTGCCGCCATAGCCTGTTGCATCCTTCCGTAAATTCGCGACAATCTTTTAACCGGGTTTGCGAGATTGACGGCGTAAGTCAGGAAGGCGACGAGCGCACCCGCCGACATGATTCCGTTGACGACTTCATAGCCGCCGAACCAAACGATTAAAGTTACGGCGAGTGCCGCCAAAAATTCCACAGTCGGTGTCAGCAAACTCGTGAGCCGAACATTTTTCATCATGGCTTGAAAATTTAATTCGTTTTCGACTTGGAAGCGTTTTATCTCATAATCTTCCCGGACGAAAGATTTTACAACCCGGATGGACGAAATACTTTCCTGCAACAACGCGGTAATGTCGGCGATTCGTTCCTGAATGAGTGCGCCGGATTTTTTTATTTTCTTACCGAAAATTCTCATCGCGTAACCGACCATAGGCACGGTTATCAAAGTCAGCAAAGTCAATTTCCAATCAATGTAAAGCATCAAAACAATCGAGCCGATTAAAATTGATGCCTCCGTGAACAATTCGATAAGGTTATCGACGAGCGCGGCTTGAATTGCGGCAACGTCGTTT
>CAJOFG010000113.1:0-3025 GCA_905233965.1 uncultured Selenomonadaceae bacterium | reverse complement strand
CGTCCACCACAACTTTTTGCCCGATGTACGAAACGAGATAAGACTGCCAGTAGTAAAAAAATCCGCGTATCGCAAAAACGATGACGATACTTGCCGCGATAAAATTCAGCATTGCCATATCGCGTTCGGCAAGCACTTTGTCTATCATGTCTTTGATTATCCAGGGCAAATACAAATTCGCGCCCGCCGCAATTACGATACAAATTATCGCAAGCCCCAAAACACCCAAGTAGGGTTTGATGTACATTAAAAGTCTTTTGTAATTTTTCATCTGCTATTTTTCTCCGGCAACTTCCAAAATTTTTTTTGCGACTCTTGCCGCCGCTCCCGGTTCGCCCAATTTTTTGCAAGCCGCTTGCAATTCCGCGATGACTTCTTCCCGATTTTTTTCGCCGCGATAAAGTTTCAAAATTTCCTCCGAAATTTTTTCCGGCGTGACTTCGTTTTGCAAAAGTTCCGGCTGAATCCTCTTTCCCGCCAAAATGTTCGGCAAGCTGAAATTTTTCACGTCAACCAACAGCCGGGCGATAAAATAATTCACCGTCGCCATTTTGTACAGCACGACGCACGGCAAATCGAGCAGTGCCGCCTCAAGTACGACGGTTCCGGAAGTCGCGATCGCCGCGTCGGAAATTTTCATCAGGTCGTACCGGAATTTTTTCACCGGAATTATTTCGACGTTCGCGCCGGAAATTTTTTGCAAAATTTTTTCTTCGTCCACATTTGCGGCGAGCGGTAAAAAAAATTTCGTCGGTCTTGTTTCCGATAAGATTTTCGCCGCTCCGAGCATTGACGGCAAGAGCAATTTAATTTCCTGCTTGCGACTGCCGGGCATTAAAAGTATGACGTGTTCCGAATCTTTCACGCCGAAAAATTCTTTTGCATCTTCCGGCGACATTTCCGGCTTGACGGTATCGACGAGCGGGTTGCCGGGAAAGAAAATTTTCGCGCCGGCTTTTTCGTATACCGGAAGTTCAAACGGAAATATTGCGGCAAATTCGTCGGCGATCTTCGCGCAATCTTTCGCCCGACCTTTTCGCCAAGCCCAAGCGGAAGGCGGTATGTAGGAAAAAATTTTCGTGCCGAGTTTTTTTGCACGTTTCGCGAGTCGCCAATTAAAATCCGGATAATCTATTATGACGAGCAAATCCGGTTTTTCTTCGCGAACGGTTTCCGTCAAAACGTCGAGCAGGTTCAAAATTCGGCGAAGATTTTTCACGACTTCGGCAACGCCCATGACGTTATAATCTTTGTAATTCCGGACAAGACGAACACCGGCTTTGCTCATTTCGTCGCCGCCGAATCCGAAAAGCTCCGTCGAGGGTGAAATTTTTTTAATTTCGCGCGCCAAACTTGCCCCGTGAATATCTCCGGAAGTTTCGCCGGCCGAAAACATTATTTTCAAAATCTCACCTTCCCGAAATTAAATTTGAAACATTATAGCATAAAAAATCCCGGCGAAAAAATTTCCCGGCGAAAAAAATTTGCGCAAAAAAACTCCGGCAGAAAAATTTGTCGGAGTTTTTAATTTTATCGTAACAAAAAATTTTTTATTTGACGACGAGATTTACCAACTTGTTCGGAACGGCAATAATTTTCACTATATTTTTTCCGGCGGTCAACTCTTTGACTTTCGGAAGGTCGGGAACAAGTTTTTGCAATTCTTCCCGGCTCAAATTCAATGCAACGCTTATGTGTTCGCGAACTTTGCCGTTAATCTGGACGACAATTTCAACCGTGTCCTCGACGATTGCATTTTCGTCGAACGTCGGCCATTTTTGTTTGTGAACGTCGCCGTCAAAAAGTTGATCCCAAATTTCTGCGGCGATATGCGGCACGAACGGCGCAAGCATTTTCAACAAGTTGCTTTCAAATTCCCGGACGAGATCCGGATTTATTTTTTTGTCTTGGAAAGAGTAAGCCGCATTGACCAATTCCATGAGGGAACTTATCGCCGTGTTGAAGGCGAACCGGTCGCGCAAATCTTCCGTAACTTTTTTAATCGTCTTGTGAATTACGCGCCGGAAATTTTTTTCTTCGTCGTTCAAAGTTTCCGGATTGTATTCGTCTTTGCCGGATTTAATCGCGTCGGCAAAAATTCCGGAAATTCTCCAAACGCGATTCAAAAATTTGAACGAGCCGTTTACTCCTTTGTCGCTCCAATCCAAATCGCGTTCGACCGGCGCGGCGAACAAAATGAAAAGTCTTGCCGTGTCCGCTCCGTACTTCGCGATAATTTCTTCCGGCGAAACGACGTTGCCGAGTGATTTACTCATCTTCGCGCCGTCTTTGATAACCATTCCCTGCGTCAAAAGATTTGTAAACGGTTCGTCATAGTCCAAAAGTTTTGCGTCGCGTAAAACTTTCGTGAAAAATCTGGAGTAAAGCAAATGTAAAATCGCGTGCTCAATTCCGCCGATGTATTGATCAACCGGGTTCCAGTAATTCACTTTGTCCCGGTCGAAAGGCAATTTCTCATTGTGCGGGTCGGCATATCTCATGTAGTACCACGACGAGCAGATGAAAGTATCCATCGTATCCGTCTCGCGCCGGGCATGACCGCCGCATTTCGGACATTTGCAATCGTTGAATTTTTTGGAAGTCGAAAGCGGACTGAGTGCGCCCTGTTTAAATTCCACATCGTCCGGAAGTTCGACGGGCAAATCTTCTT
Source organism: uncultured Selenomonadaceae bacterium (assembly GCA_905233965.1). Lineage (GTDB taxonomy): Bacteria > Bacillota > Negativicutes > Selenomonadales > Selenomonadaceae > Quinella. Next base: position 354 of record CAJOFG010000113.1, on the reverse strand, counting down.
CGGGGACGAGGACTTCGCCGCATTTGTCGCAGTAGATAACCGGAATCGGCGCACCCCAATATCTTTGCCGGGAAATCAGCCAGTCGCGGAGTTTGTAATTTACTTTGCGCTTGCCGAAACCTTTTTCCTCCGCTTCGTCCATAATCGCGTTGAAACCGGTTTGAAAATCCATTCCGGTAAATTTGCCGGAGTTGACGAGAACGCCTTCATGTTCAACGTAAGCGTCGTCCATTTCTTCGAGTTTCAACTCCGTACCTTTCGGTTGCAAAGTCAAAATAATTTCGATGCCGTATTTTTTCGCGAACATCCAATCGCGTTTGTCGCCGGAAGGAACGCCCATAACCGCGCCGGTGC
>CAJOFG010000112.1:6378-10827 GCA_905233965.1 uncultured Selenomonadaceae bacterium | reverse complement strand
ACGACGACGGCGGCGCGGTTTTTCTTCCGGATAGTGTTCTTCCTCCGGCGCGAAATTTTCTTCGGCGGCGACAATTTCTTCTTCGTGAACTTCCTGCTCCGCAACAATTTCTTCAGCCGAAATTTCTTCCGCGTATTCTTCGGCGTGTTGTTCGACGGAAATTTTTTCGACGTTTTCTTCCTCAGCCGGCAACTCCGGTTGAACTTCCGGCTCCGGTTCGGATTGGGCAACATGATTTTCAATCGTCTTGGCGATTTTGTCTTCGATATTCACCGCAGAAAAAAATTCGCCGCAAACAATCTGAAAAATTTCCTTGCGCACATCCGGATCGCGTAACAGGTTCAACAATTTTTCTTTGTCCATGAAAAAAACACTTCCTTTGAAATATTTACGTAAACCACGCGGAAAAATTTTGTTCGTTTGTGAAGTCGATAAGCTCACCGATACGCGGAGTCAACAGCCGATAATTTTTTCCGGCACTCTCCGCGGTCAAATCTACGTAAGGTTCGTTCCATTTATGCCGGGCAAGCGCAAACTTTCCGGAATGAATCGGGACAACTTTTTTTGCGCGAATGTCATCGGACGCGGCGGCAGTTTCATTCGGCAACATATGAATTGCGTGCCAAGCTTTGTTGTATTGCCCGTTCTCCATGAAGGCGAAATCGAACCCGCCGAATTTTTTTCCGATGTCTTTAAAATGTTCGCCGTAACCTCCGTCGCCGCTGCAAAAAATTTTTCTCTCCGGCGTGACAAATGCGAAACTGCACCACTCTGTCGGATTCTGTTTTAAAAATCTGCCGGAAAAATGTTGCGAAGGCAAAATGTGCGCCGTCAAATTTTCGCTCAACTCAATCGACGTGTCCCAGTCCTCTTCGATAATATTTTCAATCGGAAAATTCCACTGCTCGAAATATTCGCCGACGCCGAGCGGACAGAGAATTTTTTTGACTTTCGGTTTCAGCGCGATAACCGTCGCGTAATCGAGATGATCCCAATGATCGTGAGTAATTGCCAGCACGTCCAATTCCGGGAAGTCTGCCGGCGTGCAAACGTTACTGCCTTCAGATGAAAAAAATCGGTGAGGCATACGACGAAAAAACCGGGTCGATTAAAATTTTTTTCCCGGCGAGTTGTAAATAAATCGTCGAGTGTCCGAGCCAAACGGCGCAATCTTTTTTCGGGTCGATGTCGTGAAAATTCGGGTTGACCGTCGGCAAAATTCCGGGCGGACTCAATTCGGATTTGTCGCCGAATAAAAATTTCAGCGTCGCGACGATTCGATTTTCTTTGTTCGCTTCGTCCTCCGTCATGACTTTGACCGGCGTCAAACATTCAAAGTGATCCGAAAAATAATGCGGCGAGTTCAAAATTTTTTTCAACCTGTCGCCGCCGGGCAACCTGCCGAATTCCGGACGATTGACGAAGTAAAAAATTCCTCCGCCCGCCGCAGCCAATCCTGCCGCACCGATTAACCCTCCGCGAATAAAATTTCTTCGATTCATATTTTCTCCTTAACCTGCGATTATGCCTTCAAAAAATTTTTATGTGAGCAAGATAATTTTACGGTAAATAAAATTTCGTGTCAAAATTTTTTCGGCGCTCTCAAACGCCGTTAAAATGATTTTGAAAATTTTTTCGTACTCCCCCACCCGGACTCCAAACACCCTCTCAGGCGAAAAGTTGCCGACCGGCAAAAAGGATTTTTTTCACTAACCTGTGCTTAACTCTGTGCTTAAGTTTACAATTCTGTGCTTAACTTTGTGCTTAAGTTGACATTTGTGCTTAACTAAGCACATTTTTTCCGGAACCCGGTGCAAGTTAAGCACAGATCAGGCACAAGATAAGCACAAGTTAAGCACAGGCAAAAGTGCCGCGAACCTGCATTAAATCAACAAGTTGAAAAGTTAAGCACAAGTTAAGCACACCCCTACTGCTGCTACGGCTACATTTTAAAAAAAAATAATAGAAGGAAAATCGAAAAAAAGAATTTTTTTACCGTCAAACTCGATCAAAAAAATTTTTTTAAGAAGAAAAAAGAGGACAAAAAAATTCGGGAGAAAAATCCGAAAAAGGACTCTCCCGAAAAAAATTTTAACCGTATTTACGGAGCAGATTTTTTCGTCAGGAAGAACGCCGCGACAAATGCAGTCATCAGCGTTGCGACCGGCAACGAAAACCATATCGCGTTCGCACCGAAAATTTCCGGCAAAATCAAAATGAAAGTCACCGGCATTATCAAAGATTGAAGGAAGGCGACGCAAGCCGACAGCGAACTTTTTTCAAGCCCGGTGAAGTATGCCGAAACGAAAATGTTGAACCCGTACAACAGGAACATCAGCGAACAGGTACGCAAAACTTTTATCGTCAATTCGTAAGATGCCGGGTCGTAGCCGAGATAAAACGCGGCAATTTCATCGGAGAGCAGGAACGCCGCCGCCGTCAAAATTACGCCGAGCGACAAAGTTAAAATTACATTGTTTCGCCGCAAACTTTTTATCTCAACAAAATTTTTTCGTCCGTAATTGTAGCCGACCAAAGTTACCGTAGTCGTGCTTATCGCGAAAAAAACGGAGAGGAAAATTTCATTGACGTAAGCATAAACACCGAACGCCGCAACCGCAATTTCCCCGATCAGTTGCATGAGCCGCAAATTTAAAACCAACTCGACAATATTTATCGACACCGCATCAATCATTTCAGATGAGCCGTTATAACAAATGCCGAGAAATTTTTTCGGACTGAAACGAAATTTCACGAAGTACATTCCGGATTCGTTCGGGCGCATGAAGTAGGATAAAGTTATCAGCGTAAAAGTCAGCGAACCCAAAACCGTTGCCGCCGCCGCTCCCTCAATCCCGAATCCGAATTGAACGATTAAAAGCCAATCGAAAATAACGATAACCAAACCTTGCAAGAGTGCCAGACGAAAACCGTTTACCGGTTTTTCCGCCGCTATCCACAAACTTTGAAACGCCGTACTCGTCAGCAGACACGGCAGGAATAAAAATACAATTTGCCCGAACTCCAAACAGTAAGGTATCAACTCGTCGGACGCGCCGATTAACTTCAAAATTTCCGGCAGAAAGAAATACATCGTCACGCCGAAAAAAATTCCGCCGGTCAGCAGCGCGGCAACCAACATTGTAAAATATTCACGCGCTTTTGAAATATTTCCTTCGCCTTTCGTTTTTGAAATTATCGCACTGCCGCCGGAACCGATCATAAAACCCGGTGCCGCAAAAATCATCACGAGCGGGAAAACCAAATTCACGGCTGCAAACGACATCACGCCCAAAAAATTTGAAACAAAATACCCGTCAATCATCTGGAAAGAAGTTATCGCCAACATCGTCCCTATATTCGGCAGGGCGTAACGCAAAATTTTTTTGCAGGTAAAATGTTCGTTAAGGTTTATCTCCATAATTTTTACTCGCTCAATTTTTGTTTACCAAAATTTTCAAATTCCGGACGAACATATCCAAAAATTTTTTTATGCTCTCCTCTTTGTAAGCGTTGCGCTGATATTCAACGGATATGTCAACTTTTCCGTCCGATTCGTTCATGTAAATATCGACGTGTCCGGCCGTCGCTTTGTTTTCGCTCGTCAAAGGAATGTCCGTCGGATTGAAACCTTTCAGCGCGGAGGCATCGCCCAAGTCGGCAACGTAATTTACAAGGAGCGCGTCGCGAAGAGCAACATTGTCTTCGGAGCTGTAATCGCAAATGCTGTGTGCGAAACTTTCCGTGACTTGCCGATTGACTTCCTGCAACAATCTTTCGACGGAAGGATAATTTTCCAATTCAACCGCTACCGGCAAAATTTTAAACATTAACCCGACCGTGTCCCAATAATAATCTTCCGTCCTGTTGCTGTTCAAAAAATCGACGTGAATTGCCGTTTCCATGCAGTAGTCACGCAAAGACAAAATCGCCGCCGTTATCGACAAAACATTTCGCGAAAATCCCAAACGCTTTTCAGCCGCCGCCATTGTTTCAGTAGAAATTTCCGGATCAATTTCAACTTCGCCGTATTGACTTTCCCAGCTTTCATAATCCGGATTGGGATATTCGCACCAATTTTTTCCGGCGAGAATGTTTTGGAAATATTTTTTCGCCGCGACGTACTCCGCCGAATTTAATTTTTCATGCTCCGTCAAAAGGTAAGTGTAGTAATAATCTTTGCCGAGTTCTTCGCCATGATAAGCGCGTGAAATATCTTCAAGCAAAATTCCCAGCGACGTGCCGTCCGAAATTATATGGTGAATGTCGATGAACAGATAGAGCGTTTCGCCGCATTTGAAAATTTTCGCACGGCAAAGAGATTTGCGGTAAAGTTTGAACGGTTGCAACAAAGTCCGCGAAAGTTTTTCAACGTCGCCCGGTTCAATTTCTTCAATCGTGACTTCCGGGAAAATTTCCGTGTCGATTCGCTGAACGATTGTTCCTTCG
>CAJOFG010000112.1:1731-6324 GCA_905233965.1 uncultured Selenomonadaceae bacterium | reverse complement strand
TTTTTCCGAGTCAAGTTTCGCGTCGAGCCGGTAGAAACCGCCGAGATTGTACATTGTCGATTTGACGTTGAGAAATTGATAATCGGTCATCTGAATTTGTGCCGTCGTCGCCGGAATACTTTTTTGCCGCGCCGACTCCTCAAATTTGTCAATGTCCTCCGCATCGCGTTTTAAAAGTTCTTCGGCAATTCGTTTCGCCGTCCGATATTTGAAAATATCTTTCGCGCTCAACCCGTCGATACCGGCACGCGTCATGACGACCAAAGTTTTCAGCGAGTCGCCGCCCGTTTCAAAAAAGTTGTCGTTCCTGCCGACTGAATTTTTTTCCAAGCCCAAAACTTCGGCGAACGTGTCGCAAAGTTTTTTCTCAATCTCATTTTCCGGCGGCTCGTATTCGGTTTGACGAACGGAAAAATCCGGAGCCGGCAACAAATTGCGATTGATTTTTCCGGAAGGTGTCATCGGCATTTTTTCGAGCCGAATAAAAATCGAAGGCACCATGTAATCCGTCAGCGTTTCCGCCAAGAAATTTTTCAGCGAGTGTTCGTCAATTTCACCGTCGGACGAGTAGTAAAGGCAGAGCATATTTTTTTTGACATCGGCGAGAACGTGAACAATGCCCGGAAATTTTGCCGCGCGATTTTCAATTTCGCCGAGTTCGATTCTGAAACCGCGAAGTTTGACTTGAAAATCAATTCGCCCGCAAAATTCGAGTTGCTCCTCCTCATTGTAACGGACGAGATCGCCGGTGTGATAGACTTTGATTTTTTTCGCGCCGATTTGAATTTCGGAAAATTTTTCTGCGGTAAGTTCGTCGCGATTCAAATATCCCGCCGACATTTGAGAACCGGCAACGCAAAGTTCGCCGCGCATACCCTGCGGCAAAATTCGGTTGCTCTTATCGACGACAAAGCCGGCGCAGTTGTAAAGCGGTCGCCCGATCGGAATCGGATTATAATTTTTTCCTTTCTCCGGTTCAAAACAAGTTGAAACAATCGTAAACTCTGTGGGACCGTAGACGTTGAAAACTTTTCCGCGAACGTTCGGAGGATTCGTCATCGCCTCACCGCCCAAAGCAATATAATTCACGTCAAGCAAATAATTTTCGTCGGCAAGGAGTTGCCCGAACCTTGTCGAGTAACTGCCGCCGTTAATTTTATTCCGTTCGATAAATTTTCGCATTTCAAAAATATCGCGCCGCGCATCTTCCGGAACGATAAAAACCGTGCCGCCCGCCGCCAAAGTCGGAAATAAATCTTCAACCGACGCATCGAAAGAAAAATTCGGGTGGCAGGAAATCCGGCTCTCTTCGTTCAAGCCGAAAAGATTTTTTAAACCGTGAACAAAATTTAACAACGCCTTTTGTTGAATCATAACGCCTTTGGGTTTGCCGGTCGATCCGGAAGTGTAAATCATGTAAGCGAGATTTTCCGGTTCCGCCCGGTGAACGAAATTTTCCGACCGGGTTTCGGACGACAAAATTTTTTCGACAAGTTTTTCGTCGAGCGTAATTTTCGCGCCGGAATCTTCGAGCATATATTTCACTCTGTCCGCCGGATAATCCGCGTCAATCGGAACGTAAGCCGCGCCGATTTTTTGAATACCGAGAGCCGCCGCGACAAATTCTTTCACCCTGCCGATTTGCACGGCGACGAAATTATTTTCCTTAACGCCGGCGTTCATAAGGTGTGCGGAAATTTTATCCGACGCTTTATCGAGTTCGGAGTAAGTCATTTCGGAAACGGAATCGGCGACGGCGATTTTGTCCGGATTTTTTTTGACGTTATCCCGGAAAATGTCAATCCAAGTTTTAGCCGTGTCGTAAGAAAGTTTTTCGCCGTAAGAGAGCGCAATAATTTTTTCTTCGTCCGCCGGATTTAAAAGCGGCAGAGAATTTAACGGCGCGTCCGGATTTCTTGCAATCTGCTCCATGAAATTTTCGGCAAGCGAAATTATCCGGCGTACTTCAACTTCTCTGTACTTCGTCGGTTCGAACGAAAAAACAAATTCGATACTTCCGTCCGGACGAATTGTCGCGTCGAATCCGAAATTCCCGAAATTTTCTTCCCTGACAAGCAACGGTTTCAGCGCGGAAATTTTTTCTTCGCCGCCGTAATTTTCGATTGAGATTATCGAGTAAATAAAGCCGTCGGTCATGCCGATCGCCTTTTGAATTTCGGCAAGCGGGCAAAAATCAAATTCGTTTCCTTCGACGGATTGACTTTGCAAATTTTGGAGAATTTCATTTGCCGAAGAATTTTTTTCCGTCTTGACGCGAACCGGTACGGAATTTATAAACAGCCCGACAAGGTTTGAAACATCGACGGAGGTATTGTCCCTGCCGGAAACGACTTTCGCAAAAACCACGTCATCGAGTCGGCAAACGGTTTGCAACGTCAAACCCCAAGCAAGTTCAAGACCGTTTGCGAGAGTTGCGCCGGCTTTGCGACAAACATTTTCCAAATTCTTCGCGGTCGTCGCGTCGATGACTTTTACAATCTGACTGTCAAAATATTTTTCGTCGTCGGAAATTTTTCCGTAAGCCGGAATTTCCGCTTTGTTTTCGTAACCGTCCAAAAGTTTGCGGAAATGTTCGACGGCGGAATTTTTATCTTTGGAAATAATTTCTCTGACGGCGTTTTCATAAATTCCGGACTCCGGCGCGTCGAAATAAATTTGTTCGGACGAATGAGCCGCGAGCAAAAATTTTTCAAAGTCGGCAAGGTAAATATCGACGCACCAACCGTCAACGATAATGTGATGAGTTGCAATTATGAGGTAACAACTTTCGCCGGAAGTTTTCGCGCAGACGATTTGCATGAGCGGTTTTTCCTGCAAGTCGAACCCGTTCGCCAAAATTTCTTCGCGAATTTTTTTCGCCGCGTCGAATTTATTTTCGCTCCCCGTCAAGTCGGTCATCGTCAGAGAAATTTTTCTGTCGGTTATCGCTTGCCGGTAAGTCGAAACATTTTTCAGGATAATCGCCGTGCGTAAAACTTCGTGCTTTGTCGCGAGTGCATCGAGGGCAAGCCGCAATTCTTTTTCGGTCGGCAAAAAATTCAATTCGTAAATATCGACTAGCCGATAAGCCGGACTTTCCGGATTCGTGACGTGCGAAAACAGCATACCTTCCTGCAAAGGCGTTAAAGGATAAATTCTCTGCAAATGTTCGCCGCGTTTTGAAAAATCTTCGACGACGGAATTAAATTCTTCGGTCGTCCATTCGGTTTCGCCCAAGTCGGTTGCCGTGACAATTTTTTCCGCGCCGTCCAAATGTTTTGCAAGAATTTCTATTTGCTCCAAAATTCCGTTCGCGAAATCGCCGGCTTTTTGTTCGTCGATTCTGTCGAGATTGTAACCGAGCCACAGCGAAAATTTTCCCGCATCAATCAGACAGTTTATCGCCAAGTCCGCGCCGTCGCAATTTTTTTCCGACTGATAATCCAAGCCGCTTGAAAAACCGTCTTCAATGTCCGGCGAGAAAAATTTTCCGTCCTCACGTTCGCCGGACACGTCACCGAGATAATTAAAAATAATTTTCGGGACGAGATTTTTTTCAAACGTCAGGGACTCTTTCCCGTCAACGAACGCCAAAATATTGTAACCGACTCCTTTATTCGGGACGCGGTGCAAATTTTCTTTAACGCCGATTAAATCTTTTTGCGGGTCGCCGCTCAAATTTTCAAGCACGACCGGATAAATCGAAGTGAACCAGCCGATTGTCCTGTCAGTCAAAATTTCTTTGCCGATGTACTCCCTGCCGTGCCCTTCCATTTGAACGGAAACGGAATTTTTGCCGAAAATTTTTCCGTAACTTTCACCGACTGCGGCAAGGAGCAAATCGTTGACTTCGAGATTGTAAGCGGAAAGTTTCGCGGCAAGAAATTTTTCCGTTGCCGGCTTGTCAAGCGACACGTTCAGAAGTTTAAAATGCCGGGTGTAATCTTTGCCGTCGGAAGTTTCGAGCGACAACATTTTTTCTTCGACGTTCTGCCAGTAAGGAATTTCCCGCGCCAAAATATAACTGTCGCGATACTCTTTCATTGCAAGCGCGTAATCTTGATAAGTATTCGTTTTCGCCGGAAGGTCTTTGCCGCTCAACGCCGTTTCCAAATCGTCAAGCAAAATTCTCCAGCTTACTCCGTCAACAATCGTGTGGTGCGCCGTGACGAAAAATAAATCACGTTCGCCGGAATGAATTATCGCCGCCCGGACAAGCGCACTTTCCAAATTGAGATTCGACTGAATTTTTTCGCAAAGGTTTTGAATATTTTCCTTCGTGTCCTCCGGCAAAGTGTATTCCTCAATTTTAATTTTCGTGTCGCCGGGTTTGACGAAAAGATGTTCGTCGATGATGACGGCGCGGAGCATATCGTGTTGGTAAATGAGTTTGTCGAAAGCCGCCTGCAAAATTTCCGGATTTATTTTTTCCTTGAACTTCAGCAAAGTCGATTGATTGAAATAATTTTTCTCCGGATAATTCAAATCTTTGTAGAAATTGAAAATCGCGCTGTCCTCAACCGGTCCGGCGAAAGGTTCTTGAGAAATTTTAATTTCGCCGTCGTTTTTGCGGGACGCGGCAATTTTTTCCAC
>CAJOFG010000112.1:0-1719 GCA_905233965.1 uncultured Selenomonadaceae bacterium | reverse complement strand
TTTTCGCGCAGAAGGCTTACCATACGAATTGCCCTTATCGAGTCGCCGCCGATCTCAAAAAAGTTATCCGTCGCTCCGATTTTAATTTCGCCGCCCAAAGTTTTTTTCATACATTCGGCAACGATTTTTTCAAATTCGGTTCGCGGTTCGACGTATTCGGTCGTGCGTTCGACTTCCGGAGCCGGCAAAGCTTTTTTGTCAAGTTTTCCGTTCGGTGTCATCGGCATTTTTTCAAGCCGAATGAAAATCGAAGGCACCATGTAATCGGTCAAAGTTTCGCCCAAAAATTTTTTCAGTGCTTCCTCGTCAATATTTTTTTCTGACGTGTAATAAAGGCAGAGCGTTTCGTTTTTGACTTCCGCCGCTGCTTCGGACAAGCCGGAAAATTTTGCCGCGCAATTTTCAATTTCACCCGGTTCGATTCTGAAACCGCGAAGTTTGACTTGAAAATCAATTCGCCCGCAAAATTCGAGTTGTCCCTCCGGATTGTAACGCGCCAAATCCCCGGTGCGATAGACTTTAATTTTTTCCGCGCCGATTTTAATTTCGCAAAATTTTTCCGCCGTCAACTCCGGACGTTTCCAATAACCGGCAGCCATCTGTGCGCCGGCAAGGCAAAGTTCGCCGACTTCGCCGAGTGGAAGAAGTTTATTTTCTTCGCCGACAATGAACGCCGAACAATTATAAATGGGATTGTAGTCTTTGCCCGGCTCCAACTCAAAATAAGTCGCGTCAACGGTAAATTCCGTCGGACCATAAACGTTGTAACTTTTTCCGGTGACGTTCGGCGCGTTCGTCATCGCTTCGCCGCCCAGACAAATATAATTTACGTCGAGCGGATTTTTTTCGTCGGTGAGAAGTTGCCCGAACCGCGTCGAGTAACTGCCGCCGTTAATTTTATTTCGTTCGATAAATTTTCGCATTTCAAAAACGTCATGCCGCGCCTCCTCCGGGACTATAAAAACCGTACCGCCGGCAATCAACGCCGGATATAAATCTTCGACGGACGCATCGAAAGCAAAATTTGAGTGACAGGCAATCCGGCTGTTTTCCGTCAATCCCCACCGATTTTTTATGAAGTGCAAAAAATTTGTCATCGCCTTATGTTGAATCATAACGCCTTTGGGTTTGCCGGTCGAGCCGGAAGTGTAAATCATGTAAGAGAGATTTTCCGGGTTCGTGCCGGGCAAAAAATTTTCCGGTTGAACGTCGGACAAAATTTTTTCGACAAGATTTTCGGTGAGCGTAATTTTCGCTTCTGAATCTTCCATCATGTACGAAACGCGCCCGGCCGGATAATCGAGATCAATCGGCAGATAAGCAGCGCCGATTTTGTGAACGCCGAGAACCGCAGCGATAAATTCTTTGACTCTGCCCATACGAATTGCGACGAAAGTATTTTCTTTCACGCCTTCGCGAATGAGGTACGCAGAAATTTTTTCGGACGCTCTGTCGAGTTCGGAATAAGTCATTTCGGAATTTTCATCGGCGACGGCGATTTTGTCCGGATTTTTTTCCGCAACGTCTTTGAACAAATCAATCCAAGTTTTTGTTTCGTCGTAAGAAAATTTTTCGCCGGTCGAAACTTCTATAATTTTTTGCAAACCCATAATTTCACTTCCCAAAAAAATTGTTATGCTTATTATACGAAAATTTCTTTCAATCGTAAATTGCCGAAATTTTTTTGCGCCCTGCGGCAATTTTGCGGCTATGGTATTC
>CAJOFG010000111.1 GCA_905233965.1 uncultured Selenomonadaceae bacterium | reverse complement strand
TAATCTTCCGGGATGTCGGCGGTCTTTGAAACTTCTATCGCGTCGTAGTTGTCATATTTCGGGTAATCGTCCGGATTTTTGTAATACTCCCGGAAAAGCGGAATATCTTCGTGGCGTTTGTCCAAATCCAAATTTGTACACCAAATTGCCTGACTTCTTGCCATATAGATTCCTTCAAATTTTACTATGGTTCTGTCTTTATTATTTTTCAATCCTTCATCAATAAAATCTTGCGGAACATAAAAATAAATTTCTTTACTCATCGAAGCGTAACCGACCCAAATTTTATTTTCCATAAAGAGCGGAAAAATTTCTTTGTAGGTAATGGCATTTTTATTTCCGATAATCAAAAATTTTTTGTCGTATTCGACGAGTTGCGAAACATATTCGCGAAACAAACTGAACGGCGGATTTGTAACGACAACGTCAGCCCGTTTCAAAAGTTCGATACATTCCGGCGAACGAAAATCGCCGTTGCCCTCCAACATTGTCAAAACATTTTTCCGGTTCTTGATTAAAAATTCCACGTCGAGCAAATCAATCGCGCCGTCACCGTTAAAATCTTTGACTTCGTTAATTTCGACTTTGAAAGCTTTTTTGTCGTTCGGATTTTCAACCGGCGTATCGAACAAGTTTATTTCTTTCCCGGCAACCGGTGAGCCGTCGTAACAAGTGGCGATTAACTTTTTCAAACCGAGCGCGTTAAAATTCATCGCGAAGTATTGGAAAAAATTACTCTCGTAGGGGTCGTCGCAGTTGCACAAAACGATTTTGTCTTTGAAAAATTTTTTGTAATGTCGCAATTCGTTTTCGATGTCCTCAAGCCGGGTATAAAATTCGTCCTTCTTGGCTTTTGCCGCCGCATTGAGATTTTTATTTTTGTTCGCCAAAATTCTCACCGCCTTTGCGTCAATGATAACCCGGAGAAAAAAATTTTTCAATAATCGTATTCCGACAAAAAAAAATCCGGAGCCGAGATTTTTAAAACCTTACTCCGGATTTTATTTATTCGCCCGAAAAATTTTCCGGGATTATTCTTTACTGCTGAACGCTCTTTTTCAAAACGCCGAGACATCCGCAACCGACAGCCGCGCCGACGAAAATTGCGACGAGGTACATAATCGGGTTGCCGATAGTCGGGACGACGAAGATACCGCCGTGAGGAGCCATCAAAGTGCAATCAAATGCCATGGTCAACGCACCGGCAACTGCAGAACCGGCGACGCAGGACGGGATAACGTGAACGGGGTCGGCCGCCGCGAAAGGAATAGCACCTTCCGTGATGAACGAAAGACCCATAACGATATTCGTCGGACCGGCTTTCCTTTCGTTTTCGGTGAATTTGTTTTTAAAGAACATTGTCGCAAAAGCAATGGCGAGAGGAGGAACCATACCGCCCGCCATGACATGATAGTTGCCGCTGGCGAGAAGTCCGGTACCGGTGACGTAAGCCGCCTTGTTAATCGGACCGCCCATATCGATCGCCATCATGCCGCCGACCAATGCGCCGATGAGAAGTTTAGCGGATTGATCCATTCCGTTAAGAGTGCTGACCAACCATTCGTTGACAGCCGCGACGGGAGGACCTACGATGAAGGTACAAATAATTCCGATTGCAAAAATTCCGAGCAACGGATAAAGCAAAATCGGTTTTGTGCCTTCCAAAGCCGCGGGAAGACCGCTGAGAGCTTTTTTCAACCAGTTGACGATGTAACCCGCGAGGAAACCTGCGAGCAACGCACCGAGAAAACCGGAGCCGTTCGATGCGGAAAGAGCACCGCCGACAAAACCTGCCGCAAGACCCGGACGGTCTGCAATGGACATTGCGATAAATCCGGCGAGAACCGGCAACATGAATCCGAAGGACGCGCCGCCGATGTCTTTAAACACTTTCGCAACCGGATTGATTGAACCGAAGTTACCTCTCTGGTCAGCCGGCAAACTGTTGAGGTCAACAGCCATACCGTCGATGAGGAAGGCGATCGCGATTAAGATACCGCCGCCGACGACGAACGGGAGCATATGCGAAACGCCGTTCATCAAATGTTTGTAAACCTGACGACCGAAACTTTCGTTGGAAATGTCTTCACTGCCGCCGCCGGCACTTTCTCCGGCTTTCGCGTGGTAAATCGGAGCATTTCCGCTCAAAGCTTTGTCAATGAGTTCGTCCGCCTTGTTGATACCGTCCGCAACTTTCGTTATGACGACCGGTTTTCCGTCGAAACGAGCCATGGCGACATTTTTATCCGCCGCGATGATAATTCCGTCCGCCTTCGCAATTTCGTCGGCAGTCAAAACATTTTTCGCGCCGCCGGAGCCGTTCGTTTCAACCTTGATTGTGATACCGCGTTTCTTTGCGTGCTGTTCCAAACTTTCCGCCGCCATAAAGGTATGAGCAATGCCGGTGGGGCAAGCGGTGACGGCAAGGATTTGAATATGATCGCTTGTTGCAACCGGACCCGCACTTGCCGCAGCCGCCGGAGCTTGGAATTTGCCGTCCTCTTTGTCGTCGATGAGTTTCAAAAATTCATCTTTCGACTTTGCTTTGATAAGTGCCTCTTTGAAGTCGGGATCCATAATCATGGTGGCAAGTTTCGACAAAATTTGCAAATGTTCGTCGTTGCCGCCGTCCGGAGCCGCGATCATGAAAAAGAGTCGCGCCGGATTTCCGTCCATTGATTGGAAGTCGATTCCTTCCGGTACGGTCATTGCGGAAAGACCCGCCGCCTTAACGCCCGCAGATTTCGCGTGCGGAGTGGCGATGCCGTCGCCGAGTCCGGTCGTGCCGGACGCTTCACGCGCAAGTACGTCTTTTTTGTACTGCGCTTTGTCCTTCAAGTTGCCGCCTTTTTCCATGAGATCAGCCAGTTGGTCTATTGCCCCCGACTTATCTCCGGGTTTTGCGCCGAGAAGGATGCTGTCTTGTTTGAGAAGTTCCGTAACTCTCATACTACACACTCCCCTGAGATAAATATTTATAATTACTCAACGGCGACAGGAAAAAAGTCCCGCCGCCGTTTTTGACGTGTTAAAAAAACTTTTACGAGAAAATACTCATAATTTTTTTGTAAATCCGACTGCCCAAAGGTTCATCGTCTTCCGTCGCGTGGAATACTTGCGCCTGTCCGGATTTTATTCTTTCAAAAAGTTGCTCCGGTTTGCGAATTGCCGTTCCGACGACGGTAGAGATCATTAACAAATCTCGTACGTTGTTCCTTTGTGGGAAGATGATAACAATACTCCCGAATCTCCTCAACACGTTGGTTTATGAGATTCTTATAGCGATTTAACTTTTCTTTCTCGGCTGCGTCTAACTTACGTACACGACGATTGAGGTCGAGATAAGCCTTTCTATTGTCTTTATCATCTAACAGAACCAGTTCAATCTCTCCGTTATCGCACGCAAACTTTATTTGATGCGGCACTTTCAATTGCTTCAAGGCTTCTTCGAAAGCACCTATGCCGCTAAATAGCGTTCCCACACGAAGGGGGTATCCTAATTTAAGCGGATCTGCTTGTTTTTGAGTAGGCTTCATGTATCGTCCTAATTCTTCGCCTGTAATTAACATTGGACTATAATCATATTTACCCTTTTTGGTCTTGGGTGGTCGAGTCTCAATTAGTTTCTTGATATTGCTGCGAGGTATTTGATGCTCATCACCAAGAACATATGTTATATAGGCTCCATGAGAATTTTCATAGCCCATTCCTTCCATCTCCTGCTGGGTCTTTTGCATGGCTCCAAGGCACTCAAACAGATGCTTCTTTTGGAACGAGCCTTCCTCGTAGATCAAGATGAATTTTGGAAGCGGGCAATTATCAAATCCACCCGGACGCGACACAAATAGGTCGGCGTTACTACGCACGTTGTACAGCCTGTTAGCAAAGACCCATTCCATTTGAGCCTTTTGCGGCCTGCAACCGCCCACCAAAATCAAATCGTCCTTATGTTCCTCAAACGAAAACATTATTGCCTTGTGTTTGTCTATAAAAAGGCAACGCTATGCAGCGTCCAAAGGCAGACCAATGCCCATCGCTGCATAGTATTTGTTGCCTATGTGTTCGTTCCGCTTCATATTGGTCTTTTATGGATTGTTAGCGGTTTTTATTTAGTCGAGGAAGATCCAACTGTTTGCGATATCACTCGCTTTGTCGTTGTCCGGTTCTCCATCGCGGATGAGATCGGCTATCGGATAGATACCGTCGTCCTCTGTTCCTTGGAGATTGTCTTCCATTTCTGCACGATACTCCATTTCGTCTTCATCGAGATAGACGTGAAGAGTCGCATTTTCGTACCCATCGGGGTTGTCGAGGTACTCCTGTACTGCGTCGTAGATTCGTTCTTCCAACGCATGAATGTCTTGAATGCTTGCCATAATTTTTGGTCTTTTATGGATTAATATGTATATTTGTGAGACATGTCTCACATTTTCAATTTTGACAACAGTGTTGACACAATTTGCTCGCAAGTTGCGACACAATTCCGCATTTTATAATTTAGGGCGCAAAGGTACAAAAAATTTTTCATATATGCAAATGAATTTGCATTTTTTTCATGATTCTCCTTTCAGTTCGGCGTTGAGGGTGGCGATGATGAAGCCGCGGAGGGTGGAGTAGTAACGGGCAGAAGAGGAGGCGCGATAGTGCTTGCGGTAGG
>CAJOFG010000110.1 GCA_905233965.1 uncultured Selenomonadaceae bacterium | reverse complement strand
TTTCGTCAAGTGGTCGCTCACCATACAAATTGCAAGTGCTTTAACTTTTGAAGAAGCGGCAAGCAAATAAAGTGCGGCGGCTTCCATTTCGACGGCGTAAATTCCGTAACGCAACATTTTTTCGTTAAGCGTCAACGCGCCCGACGTGAAAGTTCCGTTCGGATCTCCGTAGTCGTTGTAAAATGCGTCGGTGGAAAAAATATTTCCGACTTTGCACGGCAAATTTAATTTCTTCGCGTTTGCAACCGCGCCGGTGAGTAAATCGAAATCGGCAAGCAAGGAAAAATTTATCGCGCCGCCGAAAGCTTGATTTACAATCGCGGAGTCAGTCGATGCACCCTGCGCGATGAAAATGTCGCGCAAATTCAAATCTTCGTGCATACCTCCGCAAGTGCCGACGCGAATAATTTTTTTCACCCCGTAAACGTGAATGAGTTCGTGCGCGTAAATCGAAAAGGAAGGAATACCCATTCCGGACGCTTGCACGGAAACAGGCACGCCTTTATATTTTCCGGTGTAACCGTAAGCGTTGCGAATTTCGTTGTATCTCACCGCGTCGGTCAAAAAATTTTCGGCGATATGTTTTGCGCGAAGAGGATCGCCGGGCATTAAAACTCTCTCGGCAATTTCTCCGGCTTTTGCGGAATTGTGAGGTGTCGGCATAAAAATTTTTCCTCCTTCGATTTAAAAATCATCGTTTCCCAAAATTTTTGAATAAATGTAACCTTCGCGCACTCCGGAATCGCTGTACAATATCGTTTGGCTGTCGAAACGTCTTGCAAGCACGTCGGCAATTATCAAGCCGGGCATGAAGGTGTGCATTCTCTCCGGAACGGTTCGCATCAATAAAATTTTGTCCGGAACGATTAACTCTCTGTCACGCCGGAACCTTTTCAAAATTTCGCGAATCCGTCGAATTTCCATCGCCATATTGCGCGGCATTCCGTACATCGCGTTGTAAAGAGCGGTCGCCCCTTTGAATGTGCCGCCTATTCCGCAAATTTGCGCGTGAACAACCGCTTGAAATTCCTGCACCGCTCCGACAGTCGCCTCAGCCTCCGCATACATTTCGTCGCACTCGGACGCGCTCGGCAAAATGTGTGAGCCGGTGTATCGCGTGTGAAAACTCAGCGAACCGATAGGCAAACTGACTTTCGTTTTAATTTCCCTGTTCGTGAAGTAAACAATTTCGGTGCTGGCTCCGCCGATGTCGATTAAAAGTCCTCTGTCGTCCGGCAAATCGTGAGTCGCGCCGATAAAATCGAAAGTCGCTTCGTCGTCCCCGCTCATCAAATTTATATGAACTCCGGTTCTGTACGAAACTTCCATAATCGCTTCCGTCCCGTTCGACGAATTTCTTAAGGCGGCTGTGGTAAATGCGGTTACGCGATTTATTCCCAATTCGTCCAAAAAATTTTTGTACTCGCCGATAATTTCAACGACTTTGTCAATTCCGGCTCTCTGCATGACGTTATCTTTGACGTAAGATGCCAGCCCGACGGCGTGTTTCCTCTTCATGTGCATAACCACCCGGTCGCCGTCAATTTCGTAAATTGCCATGCGAATTGTATTCGAGCCCACATCAATCATCGCGTAAAGCATTTTTCCACCGCCCTTTTTGTGCGCGAATAACTTTGAATTGTTAAATTAAAATTTCGTCTTGGCGTTAATCTCCTCCAAATGTTTTTTCTCAAAAAATTCCGTGACGGACTCCAAAATTTGATCTCTGTTCAACGATTTGAGAAGGTAACCGTCCGGTTTGAGCGCGAGAACTTTTAAGACGCTTTCGCGATCTCCTTTGCCGGTCAGGAACATTACCGGCACTCTGTCCACTTTCGTTTCGCTGCGAATCATTTCCAAAACTTGCGGACCGGAAATTACCGGCATTTCATAGTCCAGCAAAATCAAATCCGGTTTGTTGTCGGCAAGGTACATCAAAGCCTGCGTGCCGCTTGTAACGATTGTGACTTTGTAATACGGGTCGAGCCAGCCTTTCATCATTTTCAAAAAAGTCGGATCGTCGTCAACCAGCAAAATATTTTTCCGGCTCTCTCTTTCGTGAACGTCTTCGGAAATTTTATTTACCTCCGCGATGAGTTTTTTAAAATCAATCGGGCGTTCAAATTTTGCCGAAATTGCCGCCGCCGGAACAGCTTCACTCACAAAGGAAAGCTCCGTCGTATTTCCGAGCAGGATTAAAATTTTGTCCTCCTCAAGGCAAACGTCTTTGAGGTAGACCAAAAATTCCGGAATTTCTTCAATGAATTTTCCGAGATAGAAAACAAAAATTTCAACCTCGTCTTTGCACTCCGACAATTTTTCGACGAGCGGGTCGATACGAATAACTCCGTAACCTTCGCTCTCGAAATTTTTTTGTATCGACGTTCCCATAAACGAAACGCCCTGAGTTATGAATAAAATTTGAGTTTGCATTAAATCACTCCTTCAAGTAAGAAAAAAATTATCGAGCAAGCAAACAACATTCTTCGTAACCTTTTACAATCGGCTCCAATCCCAAATCGGTCATTTGTTTATTGAACTCCGGCGTTCTGCTGAATGGTTCATCCAAACGCGACGATGCATAATGCCTTAAAGCAAATTCATAATCCGGGCGAATTTTTTTCACCATGTTCATGAGTACACGAAAATCGTCCGGCTTGTGGTACGCGCTTATGTTCAAAATCGGTTTGCAACGTGCAATGGTTGTTGCCGCTCCTTTCAAAACGTCGAGCTCCGCTCCTTCGACATCGAATTTTATAAAATCGACGCGGTGAATATTTTTTTGTCTGACGTAAAGATCCAGCGGAATAATATTTGTAACTTCGTTTCCGCCTTCGTTCAAGTTACTTCCTCCGGGATTTCCGAAAGGCGCGTGAGTGTAAGTCATTTGATGTTCGTAAGCACCGAGTCCGAAATTTTCGACGACAAAACCTTTTTCGTCGGCAAGTTTTTTCGCAACTTTAAAATTTTCTCTGTCCATCTCAAAGCCGTAAACTTTGCAACCGAGTTCATGAAATTCCAAAGAAGTCACAGCGAACAATATTACAACGAATTTGTAAATCCCGCCGTGAAATAATGACAACCGATCGCGTGAACCAATTTGTCGAATTGACTCGAAGTCCTTCCGTGCCAGTAGCCGCAAAAAGTTTTTTTGGACTCTTCGTCGATAAGTGATTCGTAAACTTCGTAAAGTTCCGGCAGATGATTTATAAATTCGTTGTAATATTGTTCGCTGTATTGCGGAGCAAACAAATTCAAAATCTTGCACCCGGAAAAATTTTTTATCGCGATTCGTGTATCATCTATTCCGGTTGCGAAAACATATTCCGGTTTCAAATGCCTTTTCGCAAACTCGCCAAGCCCGACAATTTCAAAGTCGGTGTCCGAATCCTCACGGGGGGTATCCGGAATTATGAGCGTCACGATATTTAAACCTTGACGGCGAAAACCTTTCACCTGTTCAATCGCAAAACCGGGATTGAGCGAAAAAAACGCCGCCGGAATTTTTTCCGCCGCAATCTTGTTCATCACTGTTAAATAGCGTTCATCGATAACTGCCTGAATAAGTTCCACAAAATTTTTCAATTCCAAAATCCTTTCTCAAAGAAAACCGTTCGGATTTACTCTCTGCCCGTTAATGATAACTTCGTAGTGAACGTGAGGACCCGTGCTGAACCCGGTACTGCCCATGTAAGCGATAACCTGTCCGCGCTTGACGGATTGACCGGCAGTAACGACGACTTGGGAGGCGTGACCGTAGCGCGTCATGATTCCGTTGCCGTGATCTATGTCAACCATATTTCCGTAGCCGCCGGAGTTCCAGCCGGCATAATCGACAACACCGTCCGCAGTCGCGACAATCGGAGTTCCCATGTCGTCGGCAATGTCCATTCCCGGATGAAAATCCGTTCCGCTCCAACGAAGTCCGTAAGGCGAAGTGACAACACCGGTTGACGGCCAAATTGAAGGCATATTCGGATCTGCGGAAACTTTGCCGCCCAATTTGCTTATGTCCAAAACGCCCGGAGAAATTATTCCCGGCAAGGAAACAATTCCGCTTGCTCCGCTCCGCAGAGCACTTGCAAATAATTGTTCGCGCCCGGCTTTCAATTCCGTTTGAAAATCGTTCAAACTTTCCTGCCGAATTGTCGCCGACTTTTCAATCATCGACAAAGCTTCCCTGACTTCCTCAATCGTCAAATCTCCTATCGGTCCTCCCTGACCGTTCGGCTCATCCGTCGAATTATTTTCCGGCGTTTCGGTTGTTTCCGGATTATTTTCCGGTTGTGCGGCGTTCTCCGAATTTTGCGCCGGTTGAGAATCTTTTTCCGTCTTGGGCGGTTTCAGTCCGGCTTGTATGCGAAGTTCTTTTTCCTGTTGCTCCAGGTTGTCCAACTTCTCTTTCAACTCGGCGGCTTTTTTTGAAACTTCAAGCAGTTGTTCCTGTTGAAGTTCTTCAGCTTTTTGGACCTCGTCAACCATTTCGGCGTTCCTCTGTTTGTTCAGCGCACTGTAAACCGAATAGCCGCAAACCCCGACAAAAATTATTATGCCGGCGAAAATTGAAACGACGGCGAAGTCAAAAAGTTTTTTCGACAGCCGAATCTCGCGATTTTTGCCGCCGCCTTTTATACTCAAAATATATTCGTTCTCGTTATCCACTTTCGGACTCCCTCCAAAAAATTATTTTCTCCTCGCCTCGTTAAGAACCTGTTCCTCTTCGCCGGACAATTTGTAATGTTTGCAAATGCCGCCCTCAATCGGTTTAACATAACTTCGCGTCGTGTCCCTTCCGTTAATCGTGGAAAAAATTACGCCGTTGTCCTCGTCGTCCAACATCGCGACGCAGTAACTCAAATCTGCTCCGACATCTTCAAACGCGCTGAAACGAAGAACCGCTTTTTTCGTCACCGCCTTTTGCAAAAGATTGTCAATCCGTTTTATATCGTCGCGAGTCCTTTTCTGCTCCGCGACGACATCTTTGACTTCTTCGACGTGATCGAACAACATTCTTTCCAGACTCACACCGTCCGACCCCGCCATCATTTTTTTGTAACGCTTTTTCATGTCGGAAATATCCGATTTCAAACTGATTATAAGTCCGATTAAAATTAAAATGATAATTGCCAAAGTGAGTACGACATAAAATAAGTTGCCGGTGAGTGCCGCATTGAAACCGCTCATTAAAAAAAATCATCCTCCCGTTTTAAACTGAACCTTTTGTGGAAAAATTTCTCAGCGCGGAAATTTTTTCTTCCCGCGTCCTCTTCGGAGCGGAAATATTTTTTTCGGAGTCCGCGCCGAAAGTTTTGATAATTCGCATCAATTCCGATTCGTCGGAAAAAATTATTTGAATTTGATTTTTCGTTTCGCCGGAAAAAATTTTTACCGTCGCGCCGAGTATTTCGCGCAATTTGTTTTCCGCTTCCAAAAAATATGCCGGGCGTTCCGTTTCCGGTTGTGAAATTTCCGGCACGGATTTTTTTTCCGGAATAATTTTTTCTTCCGGGACAAAACTTTTTTCCGGCTCCGGAATTTTTTTTCGTTCGGAATTTTTTTTCGGCGCGGATTTTTTCGCGGACTTCTCCGGCGGTATCACTCCGGAATTTCGCAACTCCCGGATAAAAATTTCCACGCCGCGTGCAGATAAATCTTCGTCGATTACCATTTGCGCCGCTTGCGTTTGTAAATTTTCGTCCTCAATCGCCAGCAAAGGTCGCGCCTGTCCGGGTGAAATTTTTCCGGCAGACATCAAATCCCGGACCGGCTCCGCAAGTTTCAAAAGTCGCATAAGGTTTGCGATATGCGAACGACTTCGCCCGATTTTTGCCGCGATGACTTCCTGCGTGTGTCCGAACTCTTTTATCAATCTTTCGTAAGCGCGTGCCTCTTCGATCGCGTTCAAGTCCCGGCGTTGAACGTTTTCGATTATGGAAATTTCGCTCATCTGCGAATCGGTGTATTCGCGCACGATTGAAGGGACGGTTTGCAGTCCGGCAATTTTTGCCGCACGAAGTCGTCTTTCTCCGGCGATTATCTGAAAATTTTCCGCGTCAACTTTCCGCAAAATAATCGGCTGCAAAATTCCGTAAGACTTTACGGACTCGGCAAGCTCGTTTAAAGCGTCCTCGTCAAATTCCCGGCGCGGTTGATACGGATTCGGACGAATTGCCGCGACGGAAATTTCTTTTACGGAATCTTTCGGTGCACCGGGCAAATTTCCGGCGTTGCTCCCGAACAGAGCCGCCAACCCTCTGCCCAAACCGCCGCGCTCATTTGCCACGAGCGACAACCTCCTCCGCGAGTTGCAAATAAATTTGCGCACTCTTTGAATTTTCGTCATAAGCAAGCAAAGGTTTTCCGTAACTTGCCGACTCTGAAATTTTTATACTGCGCGGGATCAAAGTGTCGTAAACCAGATAACCCATCGCATTTTTGACTTCGCTGACGACTTGCCGATTTAAATTCGTCCGCACGTCAAACATCGTCATGACAACGCCTTCAATTCCGAGCAAGGGATTTAAACTGCCGCGAACAATTTCAATCGTGTTCAAAAGTTGAGTGACACCTTCCAGCGCGTAAAATTCGCACTGAATCGGAATTAAAACGGAGTCGGCGGCAGTCAACGCGTTCAAAGTCAAAAGTCCGAGTGACGGCGGACAGTCGATTATAATGTAATCGTAATCGTCGCGAATTTTTTCCAACGCCCGGCGCAATTTATTTTCACGCGCAATCATTGAAACCAATTCGACTTCCGCGCCGGCAAGATTCATATTCGCCGGAATGACGGTAACGCCGAAAGGAGTCATCTGCAAAGCGTATTTCGGGTCGAGTTCGTTTATAATCACGTCGTA
This sequence comes from uncultured Selenomonadaceae bacterium, assembly GCA_905233965.1. Classification (GTDB taxonomy): domain Bacteria; phylum Bacillota; class Negativicutes; order Selenomonadales; family Selenomonadaceae; genus Quinella. The sequence continues at coordinate 851 of CAJOFG010000110.1, read as the reverse complement.
AGTCGTATTTTCCAAAGTTGATTTGTTGATGCCCATTCCGCTCGTCGCGTTTCCCTGCGGATCGCAATCGACAAGCAAAACGCGGTTACCGAGTCGGGCGAGCGACGCACTCAAATTTATCGACGTTGCGGTTTTTCCCACGCCGCCTTTTTGATTCGCCGTTGCAATAATTTCTGACACTGCCCGGAACCTTCTTTCCGAAAAAATTTTTTAAATGCACAAATAAACTTTTTTAATTTTCGCCGGAAAAATTTTTTCACCTGCAAATATATAATATACATAACCGATTTTTATTTTTCAAGCGGCAGGAAAATTTAAAAGATTCGTCAAATAATCCGTAAGTGTTTAAAAAGATTTTACTGCGAGGAGGATTTACCGGTGTTAAAGTCTTATGACGTTGACGTTTTGCGCTCCGGCATGACAGTCGGTCGCGATGTTCTCGATGTTGACGGAAAAGTTATTCTCAAAAAAAATACGGTACTGACGACAGAAAAAATCCAAAGTTTAATCGGGCAAAATGTTTTTTCCGTTTACATTGACGAAAGTGAAGACGATGATCCGGCAGAAATCGGTCAGGAATTTTTGCTCGATAATCATTATATTGAATGTTATCAAAAAACTTTTAACTGCGTTCAAAATATTTATTATAAAATGGGGCGCGGCGACGAATTGGATCTTGACGCTCTGAATTACATTTTGGAAAACGAAAATATCGCTCAACTTTGCGAAGGCGCGACGACAATAACGCAAATTCACAATATGTCCCGCGACGGGGATTATGTCATTCACCACGCGACGAACGTCGGGATTCTCGCCGGAGTTTTTTCTCAGTGGGTCAGATACAATCAAGA
>CAJOFG010000109.1 GCA_905233965.1 uncultured Selenomonadaceae bacterium | reverse complement strand
GAATGAATTTGCCGGTTGATATTTGTTTCGTCGATATTGTCTTTGTCAATCAGGACGAGGTGCCCGACTCCGGAACGCGCCAAAGCTTCGGCGGTGAATGAACCCACGCCGCCGATTCCGAAAATCGCAACCGTTGCCGAATTTAATTTTGAAAAATTTTCTTCGCCGAGCAAAATTTTCGTCCGTTGAAAGCGTTCGTCAATTTTCATTTGTCATCTCTGTTTCGATTGACGAAGTTGAACGCCGGAATGACTCCGCCGATTCCGGTATCTTTTTTCGTCGGGAATTTTTGCGCTTCGAAATTGAAACCCTTTGACACGGTGACTTGAGATTTCGGTGCGCCGACTTTCGGAGATTTCAAAGCCAAACTGTCCGCAAAGTCTGTGGCAATTATCGTGGCTTGTACAACGCCTTTCATTTCCTTGTCGATAACCGCGCCGAAAATAATATTCACGTCGTCTTCGGTCTGCTTGTAAATGTAACTTGCCGCCTCGTTGACTTCGTAAAGGCTGAGCGATTCGTCGTCGCCGGTTATGTTGAAAATCATTCCGCGCGCACCTTTCAGCGACTTGTCAATCAGCGGGCTGTCAATCGCTTCCTGAACGGCTTTAACCGCTCCGGCATTGCTCCGACCGATTCCCAAAATTGCGTCGCTGGATTCGCTCTGTTGGAAAATGGTCATCACGTCCGCGAAGTCCACGTTGATAAATCCGGTCGTCAAAACAAGTTCGGCGATACAATTTATAGCTTGACGAAGGACGGAGTCCGCCGCCTTGAACGCATCGACGATTGAGAGAGATTTATTTTCCGGCAGGTTCATGAGGTTATCGTTTTGAACGACAATCAGCGCGTCCATGTCCGATTGCATTTTTATGATACCTTCGTTCGCGGTTCTCTTTTTGCGAATACCTTCAAACGAGAAAGGCAAAGTCACCACGCCGATTGTCAAAATTCCGAGTTCCTTTGCTATTTTCGCGACGAAAGGAGCCGCGCCGGTACCGGTGCCGCCGCCCATTCCCGCCGTGATAAAAATCATGTCCGAGCCGTACATCGCATCTTTTAACCGCTCTTCATCAATTTTTGCCGCTTCTTCACCGAGCGAAACATTTCCGCCGGTGCCGTGTCCTCCGGTCAGACTCTCTCCTATCTGAATTATTTTCACTCCGGAATTGCAAGTACTCAATGCGTGCGAGTCGGTATTGACGGCGACCAATTCCGGATCGGTGCCGTTACTTTCCGCCATTCGATTCAGAACGCTGTTGCCGCCGCCGCCCACGCCGAAAACTTTAATGTTTACGACGGCTTTTTTTATCGCGGCCAGGTCATCGGCTTTTTGTTTATCAGTATTGAATCGCAAATTTTTCACCGCCCGCTCCAGTGCAGTATCAGTTGATTCCATCGAGGTACCGACTCCTTAAATAAAAATTTTTTCCACAATGACTTTTCATTATTCTACAATGATTTTTATTTTCCTTCCGATTATTTTTTTCCGAGTATCGTCCGAAATTGCGCCGCGAAAATTCCTGCCAACATCAAACCGCAACCGCAAACTTGCCGGAAATTCATTTCTTCGCCGAGAAGTAACCAACCGGACAACGCGCCGAAAATTGCCTCAAAACTCATCAGAATTGCGGCAGTCGAAGGGCTTGCATATTTTTGTCCGTAAATTTGCAAGGTGAAGGCAACTCCGGCACTCATCACGCCGCCGTAAAAAATCGGGAACGCCGCATCTTTTATCGCCGCCCAAGTCGGATTTTCAAAAATCATCATCGCGACGAAACTTAAAAGCGTCACGTTGAGAGTTTGCCCGACGGAAAATTCCACAACGTCGGTTTTCGACGCAAATTTTCCGACAAGCAAAATTTGAGCCGTCCAGAAAAACGCGCTGAAGAATAAAATCAAGTCGCCGAAGTTTATCGTGAACTCTTCGCTGACGGCAAGAAAATAAAGCCCGGTCATCGCCAAAAATGCGCCGACCCAATTTTCCGCACGAATTTTTTTTCCGAGCAGACGTTCGCCGAGCGGAGTGAAAATTATGTACAGGCAGGTTATGAACGCCGCTTTACCCGCCGTCGTGTACAGCATTGAAATTTGTTGCAGGGAGCTTGCCGCAAAAATCAAGGTGCCGATTAAAAATCCGGGCAAGAACCCGCGTCCGTATTTTCCGGCAAGTCTTTCCCTCCGTCTGCTTTTTCGCGTCACGAACAAGACGATTAACAGCGAGAGGAAACCCAAAAAAAATCTTGACGCGGCGTAAGAGAAAGGACCGAGTCCTTCCATGCCGCTGACTTGTGCGACAAAAGTCGTTCCCCAAAAAAAAGATGCTCCCAAGAGCATTAAAGTTCCGCGCATTTAAATTTGCAACCTCCGAACCGAAATTATTTGCGTCAAAAAAATTTTTTTATCCCTTACTCGTAACGGAGTGCATCTATCGGGTCAAGTCGCGCCGCTTTTCTTGCCGGCAACATTCCGAAGAAAATTCCGACGAACAGGGAAAATCCGAAACTTGCAACGATACTCAAACCGCTGATAACCGTAGTGAACCCGCCGAAATTTGAAATTGCCTTCGCCAGCCCGATTCCCAAAACAATTCCGATAAGCCCGCCCAAAATACTTATCAGCGTCGATTCAATCAGAAATTGCAACATGATGCTGTTGTAAGTCGCGCCGATCGCTTTTCGTATTCCGATTTCCTTCGTCCGCTCCGTCACGCTTACCATCATAATATTCATTATTCCGATTCCGCCGACGATTAACGAAATGCCGGCAATGGAGCCGAGCAACAAAGTTATCATCGTCGTGGTTTCGCTCATCGTTTCCATCAAACTCGTCAGGTTGCGGACGTTGAAGTCGTCGTCCGTGCCTTTCCGGATTCGGTGACGTTCGCGCAAAAGTTTTTCGATATTCGCCTGCACTTCGTCCATTTTGTCGGAGCTTTCGACTTGGACGTTGACGCTCCGAATGTAAGTTATTCCGAGCAGACGTTCCTGCGCCGTCGTCAGAGGAATTAAAACCGTATCATCTTGATCTTGTCCGCCGCTGGATTGTCCCTACGATGCCAAAACGCCGATAATCGTGTAGGGCGCATTGCCGATACGAATTTTTTTTCCGACCGGATTTACCGACTCAAAAAGATTCGTCGCGACCGTCGTCCCGATAACCGCAACGCGATTGCGAACGTCCACATCATGTTCGCCGAAAAAAATTCCGCTCTTCATCGTCAGCGATTGAATCTCGACATACTCCGGGATAACGCCGGTAACCGTCGTACTCCAATTTTCGTGACCGTAGACGACTTGATAACTTCCCTGCACCGTCGGCGAAACGTGCGCGACGTATTTTATCCGCTCTTTAATCGCCTTCGCGTCATCGTAAGTCAAAGTTTGAACGGAGCCGGCACCCCCGCGAATACCTCCGCGATTTGAACTGCCGGACATGACGATTAACATATTCGAGCCGAGCCGGGAAATTGAATCGACAACATTTTTTTTCACGCCCATTCCGACGCTGACCATCGCAATGACTGCGGAAACGCCGATAATTATTCCAAGCATGGTTAAAATCGTGCGGAGTTTGTTTGCTATCAAACTCAGTCCCGCCATTTTTAAAAGTTCGGTGAAAAGCATTTAATCACTCCAAGAATTTTTCGCGTCCTTGAGTTGCCGCAAACCGCTTGCGTAGTCTGTGTGCAAATGCGTCATGACAACAAAATCTATATCTTCCGGATAAATGTTTAACTTTGCAAGTTGTTCGGTGACGGATTCGCCTTTCGGCAAAACTCCCTGATTCAAAAGAAAATGCCCGACTCCCATATGCCGCACTTGCGCGAGTCGGTCGTATTCTCCGTTCGGACTTATTTCCCTGTGCCAACCGGTATCGACCAAAATTTTAAAATCCTTTACTTCAATCAGGTAAGACGAAACCGGCAACCGGACACGATTTTTTCTGCCGTACAACGACAAGAGCGAAAGTTGTACCGGATTCGGATTTTTTACGCTGTCTTTGAACGGCAGGGAATTTGAAACGTAAACTTTGCCGGTGTGAAAAATTTTAATCTTTATCGACAAATCAAACCACCTCAAAAATTTTTTTTACGCCGCAAAATTTTTCAAGTCACGCTCCCGGAAATCGGGGGGTGGTAAGAGATTCGAGAGCCTTTTTATACATGACTTCCTGAATGTTGTGTCCGAATTGATTGAGGCGCAACCAATTAAAATATATAATCGGCAAGTCGGCATTGTCGCCGAAATATTTTCGGAAAGTCTTTTCGACAACCTCTTGAATTTCTTCGTCCGGCAAACCTTTTTCGTAGATCTTCGAGTAAAAAAAGAAATGATTCTCATGGAAAAAAATCAACCGGGTTTTTACGAAATTTTGAACGGCGGGATTATTTTTGAAAAATTTTATATCCGGAAAAACTTTGTCGTCAAGGTAGCGCAACATTTTTATTCTGCCGGAAATAAAATCTTCCACATCGGAAGGAAAAATTTTTGCTCTCGTCTTTGAACCCGGCGAATCGCGACGAACGTAAACCGGCACCGGAGTTTTCACAAAAATTCTTGCCTTCATAATCCAACGCAAAGTAATGACATAATATGTGGGGAAGTCAAGGAACAGTTCATTTTCAAGCAAAAATTTTCTGTTGAATAAATTGTACTGCATATCAATGAATGTTCCAAATTTTTCATCAAC
>CAJOFG010000108.1:15034-19963 GCA_905233965.1 uncultured Selenomonadaceae bacterium | reverse complement strand
TCCAAAGCAAGCGGTTGAGTCGTGTTGACTTCGACGATGACGATGTCCGCGCTCTGAACGTAGCTTGCCGCATTTCCGAGAGAAGTTGTCGGAATTAAATTTCCTTCCTCCGTTATCGCGCAAACTTCGACGACGGCGGCATCAATTTTTCCGAGATAACCGACGCGGGAAAGTTGCGCGGATTCGGACAAATGCAAATCGAGATAGTTTACCGTGCCGTCATTGATTTCCGGGCGAAGTTTCGAGTCCGTCTGATAAGGCAAACGCTGTTTGATTCCGCGAACTTCGGCAAGTGCTCCGTCCAATTCCGGACCGGTCGATGCACCCGTCCAAATGTTTACTTGGAACGGTTCTTTTTTCATACGTTCGGCAAGAGCCATCGGAATTGCTTTCGGGTAACCGGAGGCGGTGAACCCGCTGCAAGCCAAAGTCATTCCCGGTTTAATCCAATTCGCGACTTCCTCCGCGCTGACGATTTTACTTTGCAAATCTTTGTTCTTCACTCGATCGGTGATGTCAATCATTAAATTTTGCCCTCCCTCTCTCAAAAAAAAATAAGCGGCTCATACAAAAAATTTTCTGCAAATTTTACACCGAATATTATCACTTTGAAAAAATCCCGTCAACCGGCAAGCGCGGTTACCGTGCCGATTTTCCGAAAAAAATTTTTTTGTCGCCGCGTTCCGGATTTTTTCTTGTGTTGCGAAAAAAATTTTTGACGGATATAATAATTGCAAAATTTTGATTGAGGTGTGGAACGTGGGAAAAATTGTTGCGATTGACGGACCGGCCGGCGCGGGAAAAAGTACCGTCGCAAAAAAAGTTGCGGCGCGGCTCGGTTATACATACATAGATACCGGCGCGATGTATCGTGCCGTCGGTTTGAAAGTTTCGGAGCGCGAAAAAAATTTTTCGGAAGAAATTTTGAAAGAGGTTACCGAAAAAATTGAAATAGAATCCGACGAAACCGGAAAAATTTTCGCGAACGGTGAGGACGTGACGGAGATCGGAAAATTTGCGTCCGACGTTTCAAAATTTCCTTTCGTCAGAAAAAAATTGACGGAGTTGCAAAGAAAAATGGCGGAAACAAAATCCGTTGTCATGGAGGGGCGCGACATCGGCACGGAAGTTTTTCCGAACGCGGACTTTAAAATTTTTTTGACCGCCGACGTTTCCGAAAGAGCGCGCAGAAGATTTGAAGAGCTCCGGGAAAAAAATATTGCGGCGAACCTTGATGAAATTGAAAAAGATATTGCCGCACGCGATAAACAGGATTCCGAAAGAAAAATCGCGCCGCTGAAAAAAGCCGACGACGCAATTTTAATCGACTCGACAAATTTGGCGATTGATGAAGTCACCGAAAAAATTTTGTCGATCGTTCAAAAAAATTCCGACCGATAAAATTTTTTCTCCGGCAAGTTTCAGATGTCAGTTTGAAAAATCCGGTCTTAAAGGACTTGAAATAAATGACGATAAAAAAATCGAAAGAAGACGCAGACAGAGAACGCGTCGATCAACTTTATATTTTTGAACGGGAAGCGCGAAAAGCCGGTTACAATTTGACAGCCGGCGTGGACGAAGCCGGGCGCGGGTCGCTCGTCGGCGCGATGGTTGTTGCCGCAGTCATTTTGCCGCCGGATTTGTACCTGCCGAAACTCGACGATTCAAAAAAACTTTCCGCTCACGTCCGGGAAAAATTGTACGATGAAATTGTCGCGTCGGCGATTGCAATTTCTTCCGTCCGGGTGAGCGTCGAAGAAATTGACACGCTGAATATTTATCAAGCGACTTTGTCCGGAATGTACAGAGCGATTCAAGCCTTGCCGCAAAGACCGGATTACGTTTTGACCGACGCGATGAAATTGGAATTTCAAAACGGAATAAAATCGCGCTCGATAATTCACGGCGATGCACTTTCCGCCTCGATAGCCGCCGCCTCAATCGTCGCAAAAGTTACCCGTGACAGAATGACCGACGGCTGGGCGAAAACTTATCCGCAATACGGATTTGAACGCAATCGCGGCTACGGCACGAAAGAACATTTCGACGCGATAAAAAATTTCGGTTTTACTCCGATTCACCGGAAAACTTTCAACCCCGTCAAAAGTATGATTCAAACCGGAGAATTTAAAATTTAAGTTCGGAAATAAAATTTGAAGGGAGCGTTTGCAATGCCGCTTAATGCAGGTAATATCGGAATAAGACCTGTAGCACAACAGAGCCCGACCGGCGGTGTCGACGGCGTTCAACGACGCGACGACGGAAGTTCCTCCGGAGGTGGTTTTAAGCCGCAGACGAATGTGGCTTTAAAAACGGCGATTGAAGACTTGGCAGGGACTTTATCCAAAATTTCTTCGCAGGAAAAATTCGGCATAAGCAAATTGCAACAAGATGTCGGAGAAGTAGTCAAAAATATTTTGCAACAATCTTTTTCGGTGGAGGAAACTCTTTCACAGGGAGTGGGCAGCACGATTGAAAGTCAGCGGTTCGCCATGGAGCAACTGTCAACTTTTGCGCGAATGTTATCGCAAATCGGTGCGCTTGCCGACAAAGGTTTTTCAATGGAGTTGAGCGACGAAACGCAACTGCTTTTGTCGCAACTGAAAAATTCAATCGTCACCTCCGAAGGCGGAAGTGCACTCGAACCGGTTTTACTTTCAAAGACGGCGTTTGAACTCATCGACTCGAAAACTGCCGAACAACTTCCGCAAGCACTCGCCGAAATTCTTGCCGTACTCGCGGCGCAGACGGCGGCTCCGACAAATCAAGGACAACAGTCGGAAGGCATGAACTTTTTAAAACAACTCGTGCAATATTTCATGCCGCGCCCGTCAACCGAAACAGCCGGCGAATCCGAACAGACGCAAACCAAGCAGGGGCAGGAGCAAAACCAAAATCAACAACAAAATCAAAATGCCCGGTCGGACGGAGGACAAACTCACCGGCAATCCGCGACGCAACAATTTTTGCAATCCATGTTTAAAAATTTGGGAGATAAATTTTCTCAACTTCGCCAGCAACCCGGTCAGCCGCAAAGTCAAACGCAAAATCAAAATCCGGCTCAACAACAAACTCAAACGCAGAATCAAAATCCTGCTCAACAACAAACTCAAACGCAGAATCAAAATTCAACTCAGCAACAAAATCAGACGCAGAATCAAAATCCCACTCAACAACAAAATCAGACGCAGAATCAACAGCAACAATCTTCCGGGCGTTTCAAAGTCAGCGAAGAATTTTTGGCAAAGCAAATCGAAATGCGCGAACAAATTCAGACGGCGAAAACTTCCCTGCTCCGTCAGCCGTTGCAAAACAATTCGCAGACAATGGACGCGATGAAAAATTTGGCGCAAATGCTGATGCGGAACAATTCCCAAATGTCGCCGCGTGAATCGACAATGTTGCAAAACTTCGTGAACAATTCGCAAACGATGATGTCGGAGGGCGAGGCGCGGCATTTGCAAAATCTTTTGCGCCTGTGCCAGCAAAATGTCCCTATAACCGTTCAACAGGCGGCAGTGCAACAAAATTTGCCGGACTTGCCGCGACTTTGGGCTTTCATGCAACTTTGTGACATGGCGGCTCTGACAAATAAGATGAACGCCAGAGCTTTCAAACGCGCCGGAAAAGATGTTGCCGAGTTTGCAAACGCAATGCGCCGGGCAATGAGCGGGGACTCTTCCTCCGTGCCGACGCAAAGATCTTTTCAAATGATGTTGCCTTTGTACATGGGCGACAACGAAACGAGTTATCCGACTTACTTGAGCGTTTACGACGAGAACGAAACCGATAAAGAAACCGGCGTTGAGAAAAAAGAAACTTGGGTGAGAATTTGTCTGCTGACCGACAATATCGGCGCGGTCGAATTGACCTTCAGAATTTACGAAGAAAATCATCTTGACATGAGATTTTATTTTTCACGCCGCGATACAGCCGACGAATTCAGAAATTACATTCCGGACTTGGAAACGAATTTGCGCGATACCACTTTCCAAATAGGAGAAGTCAGAATCGGGAGCGTCGGCGAGAAAATGAAACGACCTTAAAATTTAAACGTGACAATCCGGCAATAAAATATTAAAATTTCCTCCATGAATTTTTGGAGGAATTTTTTTTATGAGTGAGAGAGCAGAAATTTTGGGCGTTCAAGTCGATATTGTGACGATGGCGCAGGCAATCGAACGGGTGGAAAATTTAATCCGGGCGAAAAAAAATTCCCTCGTCGCGACGGCAAACGCGGAAATGATAATGCGAGCGACGAAGGACGAAGAATTGAAAAAAATTTTGAACGCGGCGGACTTGGTTGTACCTGACGGAGCCGGCACGGTTTGGGCGGCGAATCATTTGGGCTACGAAATGCCGGAACGCGTCGCCGGGTTCGACTTGGTGCAGGAATTGATGAGAATTTCGCCGGCAAAAAAATTTAAAATTTTCCTGTTCGGTTCCGCGCCGGGAGTCGCCGACAAAGCGAAGGCAAAAGCGGAAGAACTTTATCCGGGAATAAAAATCGTCGGGACGCGCAACGGATTTTTTTCGCCGGAGGACGAGCCGGAAATTATTGCGCAAATAAAAAAATCACGTCCGCACATTTTGCTTGCCGCGCTGGGTGTGCCGAAACAGGAAAAGTGGCTTGCCGCGCACAAAGACGAATTGAAAATTCCGGTGAGCATAGGAGTCGGCGGAACTTTCGACGTTATGGCGGGCGTGATGAAACGGGCGCCGCTCTGGATGCAGAAAGCGAAATTGGAATGGCTGTTTCGCGGGCTCATGCAACCGAGCCGCGCCGGGCGCTTGCTTGCCTTGCCTAAATTTGTTTTAAAGGTTCACGCGTCAAAAAAATGAGGTGTCCGAAATAGAATTTCAAAAAATCACAAAAGAAGATAAAAATATTTTCGATAACTTTTTGCGGCTTACGCAACATGAAAATTC
>CAJOFG010000108.1:0-14975 GCA_905233965.1 uncultured Selenomonadaceae bacterium | reverse complement strand
GATAATGTTCTGTACGTCGTTTTGAATAATCGGCTGTTGCAACCGTTTTGCGCGGAAGAAAAAATGGACGGCGCGATTCATGACGCGATAAAAATTTACCGGGATAATTTTTCGTCCGAATATATTTTTCACATTGCGGAGCCGGATTTTGTCGAACGGCTGAAAAATTTTTCCGGCGCGGAGTTTGAATTTTTTTCCGACCGGAACCGTGCCGACTACGTTTACAATGCGGAAGATTTAATCAAGCTTGCCGGCAGAAAATTTCATCGCAAAAAAAATCATTTGAACAGTTTCAACAAATGTTATCCGCAAGCCGAATATGTTTCGCTCGAAACGGAGGACGCGATAAATCTTTGTATCGACTGTATGCATGACTGGTACAACATTCGCGATTTGGAACAGTATCCCGCGCTGAAATTTGAACGCGACGCAATTTTGGATTTGTTCGCCGACTTCAAATATTTCGGCGTGAAAGGCGGCGCAATTTTGATTGACGGAAAAGCTGAGGCGTTCGCGATCGGTGAGCAGACAACTCCGGAAATGTCGGTCGTCCACATCGAAAAAGGCGATACCGACTTCAACGGAATTTATGCGGCGATAAATCAAAAATTTGCGGCGAACGAATGGTCTGAAATGAAATATATCAACCGCGAAGAAGATTTGGGAATCGAAGGAATCAGAAAGACGAAAGAATCTTATCGCCCGGCAAAGATGATTGAAAAGTTTGAAGTGAAATTGAAAAATTCGTAAAGAAAATTTTTCGGAGGTGGAATTAAAAATGCTTACCTTGCGTCAGGAAGCTTTGCAAATCGTGAATGAAATTCCGGACAATTTGCTTGCCGAATGTGTTTCGTATTTGCGGAACTTCAAAACGAAATTTGAAAAAAAATCCGGTGTCACGGAGGAAGAGTTTCAAAAATTTTTACACTCCGGCGCGGGAATTGATCCGAAGAAAGCGGCGGCGTTCGCGGCTCTTGAAAAGTGGAAGGAAGAGAACAAAGATTTTTTGAATTCCGATATTGATTGGGAACAGGAAAGGTGGGAAGCACTCAATGAAAAATATGGTCCTCTTGATTGATACAAATGTTCTTTTGGATTACATCTTGTTTCGTCAACCGCAGTATAAAAATTCGTTTCGTGTCATATCGGCTTGCATGAAAGACGGCGTGAAAGGTTATGTGGCTTTCCACAGTTTGTCTTCAATGTGGTATATGTTGCGAAAAAAGCCTGAGTCCGAACGCCGCCGGGTTTTGTCCGAACTCACAAATTTTTTGACGGTGGTTGCCGCACCGCATGAAGAAGTCGTGAATGCGATTCGGGACGAAAATTTTCCGGACTTTGAAGACTGTTTGCAGGAAAAATGTGCGCTTGCGGTCAACGCCGATTTTATCGTGACGAACAACGTCAAAGATTTTAAGTCGTCGAAAATTCCGGCGGTTACTCCGGCAGAAATAATTGAAAATTTTTGTCGAACCGAAACAAGATAAAAAAATATGCAACCGGGAAAGGTTGCAATGCGGTTTAAAAAATTTTTTTTTTAAAATCTCACTTCGACACCGTTATTTTTCAAAAAATCTTTTATCTGTCGAATTGTAAATTTTCCGTAATGAAAAACCGATGCCGCCAAAACCGCGTCGGCTTTTCCCTCCGTCAAAACTTTTAAAAAATGTTCGGGTTCGCCGGCACCGCCGGATGCGATAACCGGCACGTTGACAGATTCGCTGACCGTGCGCGTCAGTTCGATGTCGTAACCGTCTTTCGTTCCGTCTGCGTCCATGCTCGTCAACAAAATTTCTCCGGCACCCAGCGCGACACATTTTTTCACCCAGTCGATACAGTCCAAGCCGGTCGGAGTTCTCCCGCCGTTTATGTAAATTTCCCAGCCGGAATTTTTTTCCCGGCGTTTTGCGTCAACCGCGAGGACGATACACTGACTGCCGAATTTTTTTGCTCCGTCCCGAATCAATTCCGGATTTTTTACCGCCGCACTGTTCACCGAAATTTTATCCGCGCCGGCTTTCAACATGACGCGCATATCTTCAACCGTGCGAATCCCTCCGCCGACGGTGAACGGAATGAAAACTTGCGACGCGCAATTTTTCGCAACCTCAACCATGGTTCCGCGCCCTTCGTGCGACGCGGTTATGTCGAGAAAAACCAATTCGTCGGCGCGTTCGTCGTCGTATTTTTTTGCAAGTTCGACGGGATCTCCGGCATCGCGGAGCCCGACAAAATTTGTTCCTTTAACCACCCTGCCGGATTTAACGTCAAGGCAGGGAATAATTCTTTTCGTCAACATTTTATCACCGTTTAACTTTGAATCCAGAGCAACTGATATTTTTCTTCCTGCTTAAGGACGTGTTGGAAAACCGCTTCGCTTACCGACGGATATTTTCTTGCAAGTGCACGAAAATCTTTTTCCGAAATGTAAGCGAGCGTTGCAAAGTCGGTGAGGACTTCGCCGGAAATTTCGGTGCGCTTTTCTTTCAGGAAAATTGTTTCGTTCATCAAGCCGCCCTTCTTGATTATGTCGAGCGGATAAAAATCACCGTCACCGGCACTCAAACTTCGGGAAATTTTTCCGTCAACGACAAAGACCAAATTTTCGTTGAGGAAATCTCCGCGAATCCGGTCGCCTTCAAAGCAGGAAAGCAATTTCATTTTTCCTATCGTGTCTTCGATTATGCCGACATCGGAAGTTTGGAAAATTTTGCAAGTACGAATGAAATCGGCAAAAATTTTTCTTTCGCTCTCCGCGTCCGTAACTTTCGGAACGTCCGAGCGAATTTTTTCTTTGATGTGTTCGTCAAAAGTCGCCGCGTCGGAGTGGAGATATACAAGCATTTGCCGGAGAACCGTGTTGTAAATTTTCGCGATGAGTTCGCCGGCTCCGGCGGAAAATTTATTTGAATCGTAATTGAACGTGACGGATAAATTTCTGTTCGTGTACTGGAAGTAAACGCTCAACTTCATGCCTTGCGCTTCCCAAAAATTTTTTCCGACAATCGCGCCGTCGTTCGTCGCCGAAGTCAAAGAGTAGGGAACGAGTTCGTCGGAAAAGTCCATGAAACTCAAAAAGTGATTGAACAGAGATTTTTTTTGCAAATTCAAATCGGACAATTCGCTCCAATCGAAAAATCCGTACGGTTGAGAAATTATCAGCTGTTTGAATTGCTCTTTGACAATTTTGTCAATCGTCATTTCCGGCGGAATTTTTACGCGAACCGGAATCATGTTCATCGAAAAATCTTCTTTGCCTTTCCGGTTTGAAATCAGCCGGCAAAAAATCAGGTCGTCCGAATTGTTCACGGACTTGAGCAGGAACGCCCAAGCCGTTTGCAAAATCGACATCAACATCAATTTATTTTGTTGCGCGTAATTTCTCAAGTCGGAAACAATATCGGCGGGAATTTTTTGTCGAAAGACGGCGCCTGCCGATTTTTTTTCGCCGGGAATCGTCGGCACATTCGGCAAGTCGGTCAAAATGTTTTCCCAATATTTTTTCGCCGGCACGGCGGATTTTCCGGTCATCGACGAAACGGTTGCCTTCGATTTGTATTCGCCGTTTCCGCTGATGTACCGGAAAAAATTTTTCTCGTCGAAACTTTCCGCGATTAACATGGACATGGTTATCAGAACGGCAAATTCATTTTCGCCGGTGCCGAAAACCGCAAAGCGAATCAGACAGCCGTTTTTCAAGTCGAATCTTTCGCGACGATCCGCCTCCATAATTTTTGTAAGAGTTTCGTTCATATCGTCCGCGTCCAAATGTTTCAGACTGCGATAAGTAATTTCCGGAAGTTCCGGCCGACTTTGGAAAATGATTTTCAAAACGCGTGAGCCGGCATCAAAAAAATTCGTTCGGAACATTTCTTCACGTTCGACGAGTTTGTGAATGGCGAGATTAAATCTCAGCGGCAAAATTTCGCCGGAAAATTTGTAAAGCGTCTGCGTGAAAAAATTCGGCGAAAGAAAATTTTTTTTGTCGAAAAATCTCCGCTCGCTCTCCGTCAATTCGCGAATGTCTTCAATTTTTTTTGCGCCGTATGCCGGATTGTCGGTGTCGAATTGTTTGCCGTAAGTTTGAATGAATAATTTTTCTTCTTCGGGTGTAAGTTTCAAAATTTTTTGCTCCCTTCCGAAAAAATTTTTTCTTTGCCGGACAATTATATTAAATTTCCGCTTTTATGTACAGACTCCGGTTACCGCCGAAAAAAATTTTGTCAAAAACTTGTCATAAACTTTTTGCGTGTGTTATCATTCCTCCGGTCGTTACGGCAGAATTTTTTTGAATGAAACGGGGGAGCAAATGAATAATTTTGTCACGGAAATTTTGACGGCAAAAACCGGGCGCACACATATTTTTTCAACCGGGCAGGCGGGTTTCATAATCAAATCCTCCTCCGGGCAAATTGTCGGAGTCGATCTTTACCTTTCCGACTGCGTTGAAAGGCTTGAGGGACACGCCGGATTCAAAAGACTTTTGCCGAAAATTTTTTCTCCGTCGGAAATTGAGTTTGATGCCGTGATATGCACTCACGCACACTTCGACCATTTCGACTTTGATTCCGTTCCGAAATTTTTGGCGAACGGACGGACGCAACTTTTTTGTTCGGAAGGTTGCAAAACTTTGACGGAAAAATTGATGTTGAATTATCACGAAGAACAAATTCATTACGTCAAGCCGGGAGATGTTGCGACCGTCGAAGATTTTCAAATCAAATTCGTAAATTGCGATCACGGAGCGGCAGCACCGGATGCCGTCGGCGTTGTACTGAATGTTGACGGAAAAATTATTTACGAGGCGGGAGATACCCGGTTGAGAACGGACAGAGCAAACGAAATTCCGGACAATCCCGACGTTTTGATCGCGCCGATTAACGGAGCGTTCGGCAACATGAACGAATCGGAGTGTGTCACGCTTTCCGAATTGTTGCGCCCGAAAATTACAATCCCCTGCCATTACGGAATGTTTGCATCTCATCACGGCGATGTCGGAAAATTTTTCGACTTGATGACGGAAAAAAATTTGCCCTTCCTGATTATGCGTCAAGGCGAACGATACACTTTGCCGGAAAAAATTTTGAATGGAGTTTGAAAATGTCGGAAAGTTTTGAAGGAAAAAAATTATTGATTCTCGGAGCAAATCCCGAAACAATTTCCATCGTCGAAACGGCAAATCAAATGGGAATAAAAACTTTCGTGACAAGCAACAGACCGAATGATCCGGCGAAAAAATATGCTTGGAAGTCTTGCGACGTTGACGGAATGAATGTTCCCGGCTTGGTAAATTTGGTTCGCGAAGAAAAAATCGACGGAGTTATGGTCGGCGTTGCCGATATGCTTGTTCCGATTTACGCGGAAGTTTGCGAAATTTTAAATCTTCCCTGTTGCGCGACGAAAAAAATTGCCGACGTTTTCGCACACAAAGATTTTTTCAAAGCGACTTGCAAAAAGTTCGGGATAAGCGGAATACCGGAATTTTATCTCGATGAATTTTTGAGTGAAAAAGATATTGCAAAAATTTCTTTCCCGGTGATGATTAAACCTTCCGATTCTTCCGGCGGTACGGGAATGACTGCGGTTTACGACAAATCGGAGTTGAAAGCCGGAGTCGAAAAAGCTTTGTCGGTTTCCAAAAATAAAAATTTTCTCGTCGAAGAATATATGCAATGTGACGATATGGGTTTGTACTACACTTTCAAAGACGGTTACTGCTCCGCCTCCTGCGTTTACGACAGGTACACCACAGACGAACAACCCGGTTTGAGTCGCGTTTGTCTGGGCGGCACTTACCCTTCAAAACATCTCGATGAATATTTTTCAAAGGTTCACGACAAACTGATTCGTATGTTCCGGGAGATCGGAATAAGGAACGGCGTTTTGATCGGCTTTTTATCGGGACGGAGAATTTTATTTTTATGATACCGGGTTCAGACTGCAGGGAGAGGCTCCGCACATTTTGCTGAAAAAAATTCACGGCTTCGACCAAACAGAAATGTTGATTCGTTTCGCTCTCACCGGTTCGGAAGGCGAAATTGATTTGCGAAAAGTTGATTACGTTCGACTTCGCGGAAAATTTGCCGCAACTTTATGGTTCGTTGCGAAAAGCGGAAAAATTTTTAAAATCGAAGGCTTTGAAAATCTTTCCGGCGATTCACGTGTTGCGGCGAATGTTCAAAGATTGTATGAAGGCGATGAAATTTTGCCGGAGTATGTCGGGACGGAAAAGCAGGTTGTTTCGCGAATGTATCTTGTCTGCGAAAATAAATCGGAGTTGGCGGACGCACTCAAGCATTATATGAACACGGTAAAAGTTTTTGACGCGGAAGGAAAAAATCTTCTGCTCAAAGGTTTTGATGTCGATAAAGCACTTGAACTGAATTTTTCGGGAGAGTAAAATTTTATGGACAATGAAATTTTGAAAGATAAAGTTATCGTAATTTCCGGCGGGACAAAAGGAGTCGGTCGGGCGGCGGCGGAAGAATTTTCCCGGCGCGGAGCAAAAGTCGTTATCGGCGGACGCGATGAAGTTGCGGCGAAAAAAATTTTGTCCGAAACTTCAAATGTAATTTTCGTTCACACCGACTTGAAAAATATTTCCGACTGCAAAAATTTGTTCGACGAAACGAATAAAAAATTCGGAAGGCTCGACGGATTTTTCAACTACGCCGGCGTTACTCCGATTTCACCTTTGGACACTTGCGACGAAGGAACTTTCGACGAAGTGATGACGGTGAATTTCAAAGCCGCATTTTTCTGCTGTCAACAGGCGGTAAAATATATGCGACAATCCGGCGGCGGCTCAATCGTCCTTACCGGCTCCGCTCATGCTTGGGGCGGCGAAAAAGATCGCGCGGCTTATGCCTGTTCAAAAGGTGTGCTGATGACTTTGTCCGAACACATTGCAAAAAATTATGCGTCGGAAAAAATTCGTTGCAACGTTTTGACTTTGGGTTGGACACCGACTGAAGGAGAAATTGCCTTGCGAAAATCTTTGGGTGAGTCGGAAGAAGAATTGCGTCGTCGTGCCGGAAATTATTTGCCGATGGGAAAAATGCCGGAAGTCACCGATTATCTTTCCGCGCTCGTCTTTCTGATGTCGGACGATTCAAAAATCATGACGGGAAGTATTTTCCGGATGACGGCGGGCGAATACATTTAACTTTTCATTTCGGCAGGTGAAAAAGAATTGGCGATTGTTTCGACGGAAACAAAAAGATTTCTCAGACGAATAGATTTTGAACTTTTGATAGCGGCGATTGCAATTTTGATTTTCGGTATCGTGATAATCAGCAGCGCGACACACGTCAACACGCCGGGCGACGAAAGATTTTGGTACGTTCGCCGGCAGGGACTTTTCGCGGTCGTCAACGTGCTTGTCGCCGTGCTGTTCATGAATTTCGATTATCGCGGACTGCAACAGTACGGAAACAAACTTTACGTCATAAATTTGATAATGCTTGTCGCCGTCATGCTTTTCGGTCACGCGGCACTCGGCGCGCAAAGATGGATTCAACTCGGTCCGATAAGTATTCAGCCGTCGGAGTTTTCAAAACTCATCATGATAATTTGCATGGCATCCGTTTTGGAAGAGCGAATGGGAAAATTAAACACCGTGCAAGATTTAATTCCGGTCGCCGCTTACATCGGTCTGCCGTTCATTTTGGTTTTGAAACAACCGGACTTGGGAACGTCGCTGGTCTTTATGGCAATTTTTTTCGGAATGGTTATCGCCTGCGGGATTCGGTGGAAAATTTTGGCGGGTATAATTTTTGCCGGAATTGCGTCAATGCCTTTGCTGTGGCAATTCATGAAAGATTATCAAAAGATGAGGATAATGGTTTTCCTCGACCCGAACGTCGATCCGCTCGGCTCCGGTTACCATATAATCCAATCGAAAATTGCGATAGGTTCCGGAATGTTATTCGGCAAGGGACTTTTTGAAGGAACGCAGAGCCAATTAAATTTTTTGCCGGAGAACCACACGGATTTTATTTTCGCCGTCGTCGGTGAGGAACTCGGTTTTGTCGGCGCGACCGTTCTTTTGCTCCTGTACCTCGTCGTACTTTGGCGCGGAATAAAAATTGCAAGAGATGCCGGCGACGTTTTCGGACGACTGCTTGCCGTCGGAATAACTTCAATGCTTGCCTTCCACGTTTTGGTCAACGTCGGAATGACGACCGGAATAATGCCGGTAACCGGAATACCTTTGCCGCTGATGAGTTACGGAATAAGCTCGCTGACGACAAATATTTTGGCGATTGCAATTTTAATGAACATAAACATGAGGAAACAAAAATTATTGCTGTTCAGTTGAAATTTTCCGTCAACCTTTACAAATTTTTTCGACTTCTGTATAATTTAAAATGAATTGAACCCCTTCGTAGATTCGGAGGGGTAATTTATAGCAAACTTTATTCGGGCGGCGGATTTTTTTGTGGATATAAAAATTATTGTTGCGGCTCATAAAAATTATTGGTTTCCCTCCGACGAAATTTATTTTCCCCTGCACGTCGGGAAAGCCGGGAAAAAAAGTTTCGGGTTGCCCGGCGACGATACCGGCGAAAATATTTCGGCGCGGAATGAATTTTATTCCGAACTCACCGGCTTGTACTGGGCGTGGAAAAATTTGTCGTGCGATTATCTCGGTTTGTGTCATTACCGCCGGTACTTCGGGCATAAAAATTTTTTCGCGAATCCGGAGGAGCGGAAGAAAAAAATTTTTTCCCGCCGGGATTACGAAAAACTTCTCGCCGACGCAGATATAATTTTGCCGACGAAGAGAAATTATTACATCGAAACGGTTCGCGAACAGTACGAACACGCGCACGGCGAAAAAGATTTGCCGGCTGTGGAAAATTTAATCGGCGAACTTTACCCGGACTTGTCGAAAAATTTTTCGGAAGTCATGAGCCGGAAAAAATTGCACCTGTGGAATATGTTCGTCATGCGGAAAGAAATTGCCGACGAATATTTTTCCTTCCTGTTTGACGTACTTTTTCGTTACGAGGAGCAGGTTGACGCGGAAGGTCGGCAAGACGAAAAATTCCGGCGGTTCGGCTACATTTCGGAGCGACTTCTGGACGTTTGGCTTTGCGGAAAAAATTTTCGCGTCGTCGAGGCAGACGTGATAAATTTGGAAAAAATAAATTGGATTAAAAAAGGCGGAGAATTTTTGAAAAGAAAATTCTTTTCGGGGTGAAAACTTTTTTGAAAGACGATTTTTTGAGGTTGTATGACATTGTCCCGCCGGTTACGCCGGGCGCGGAAAAACTTTACTGTGCCGGAAGTGATTTCGATTCGGACGGCAAAATAATTTTTCAACCGGAGGACTTTGCGGACTTCGGCACTTATTTTAATTCCTTCTCGCTGAAAAAATGGTCGGCTTGTACCTTCATCACCGACTTGAAAATTTTTCTCGAACTCGCCGGAAAATTTCACGTCGAAATTTATTGTTTCAGCCAAGCCGGAGAAGAAATTTTTTTTGCCGGCGAAACGGACGGAAATTTTTCGCACGAAATAAATTTTGCCGACTTGTCCGGGCTTGCGAAAAAATTTGATTTGCTCGGCGTGAAGGTGATTGCAAAAAGTCCCGGCGCGAAATTTTTATCCGGCACCTACTCCGGGAAATTTTCCGCCCTCCGCGATGTAAAAATCGGAATTACGATTTGCACTTTCAAGCGCGAAAAATATTTGCAAAGCAATCTGGACAAGTTTGAAAAATTGATTGAACGCAACCCGAATTTCAGCGTCATGGTTATCGACAACGGGCAAACACTCGAAGAAAAAAATTCCGGCGCGATTCAAATAATGCACAACAAAAATTTCGGCGGCTCCGGCGGATTCACCCGCGGACTTATCGAACAGGTAAATCGAAACAAAAATACTCACGTCATTCTGTCCGACGACGACACGGTAACGGAACTTTCTTCATTCGACCGGCTGTACTCTTTTCTGCGCGGACTCAAACCGGATTATCACGAAAATTTTTTCGGCGGCGCGATGCTCCGGCTTGACAAAAAAACGGAGCAATTTGAAAATACCGCTTACTGGAAAAAAATTCGGCTGTGCGCTTTCGGCAGAGGTTTTGACTTGACCGACAAAAAAATTCTGTGCAAAAACGAATATCCGACGAAAGATATTAACGCTTACGCGGCTTGGTGGTTCTGTTGTATGCCGCTCGACGAAGTCCGGAAAAACGGCTACCCCATTCCGGTTTTCATCAAGGGCGACGATATGGAATACGGGATTCGGCACGGCAAAGATTTTCGTGGCATGAAACTTTTGCAAACAAAGATTCTTTCACCACAAAATTTTTGAACGACCGGAATATGTTGATTATCCAGCACCTGACGAAAGGTTACGGAAAATTTGAATTTGTTTTCACGCTCATCGGGAGAATCGGCAGACGAATTTTGAAACTCGATTTCGATGCACTGCGACGATTTGAATTTGTTCTGCGCGATTTGGAAAACGATTTTGAAGGGATAACCGAAATTCCCGCCGACGAAAAATTTGCACAAATAAAAAGTTACTCGTCGGACAAAAATATTTTCGCGGCGATTTTTTCCGTCACCCGGCTGGCGTTCAATCACATTTCAAATTACGACGAACACGACAGGCGATTGAAAAATTTCATCGAAGAAAAATTGTCGGATCAAAAATTTTGGCTTGAATATTTGGGTATCTCCGGAAAGTGAGGAAGATTTTTTTGGAAGATAATTTAATGAAGTTGTACGATATTTCTTTCCCGACCTTCTCTACGGCGGAAAGAGCCGCATCACTTTACAGGCAGGGAAATTACCGGCTCGAAAACGGAATCGTAAAAATTTCGCCGAAAAATTCTTTGGATCTCGGCACATACTTTAACGCCTTCTCAATCAAAAAATGGATGACGCTCACTTACCTTAACCGTCTCGGAATTTCGCTTGAATTTCTCGGTGAATTTTCCGTCGAAATTTACGGCTTCAAACGCAGATTTGAAATCAAGTACGACAGAGAAGAAGACGAAGTGAAAGAAACTTACGGCAAGGGCAAGCAGGCGGTCATGCAAAATTTTGAGGAGGAAATTTTTTTTGCCGCCGACGCGACAAACGGATTTGCTCACGAATTTGATTTTGACGAACTGGCAACTTTCGCCGAAAAAGTCGATATGCTCGGCATGAGGTTGACGGCGAAAAACGAAACCGGAACTTTTTTGGGCGGTGCGTACTTCGGCGAATTTTCCAAAAAGCGCGAAGTAAAAATCGGAATTACGATTTGCACTTTCAAGCGCGAAAAATATTTGCTCCCCAACTTGGAGAAGTTAAAAATTTTAACCGACAGCAACCCGAATTACAGCGTCATGGTTATCGACAACGGCCGGACGATCGAAGAAAAAAATTCCGCGTCGTTGCAGATAATGCACAACAGAAATTTCGGCGGCTCCGGCGGATTCACTCGCGGACTCATGGAGCAGGTAAGTCAAAACAAAAATACTCACGCAATTTTGATGGACGACGATATTGTGATAGAACTTGCCGCGCTGGACAGACTTTATTCTTTCCTCGTCGGTTTGAAAGAAGATTATCACGAAAATTTTTTTGCCGGCGCGATGCTCAGACTTGCGGCACCGATTTTGCAGGGAGAAAATACTTCCAAGTGGAACGGCAGAGGAGTTACTTTGTTCGGAAACAATTTCGATTTGTCGTACAAATATTTTCTCTGCAAGAACGAAAAAAATCCGTCCGACGCGAACACTTACGCCGGTTGGTGGTTCTGTTGCATGCCGCTGGTGACGGTGAAAAAAATCGGTTACCCGCTCCCGAATTTTATCAAGGGCGACGATATGGAATACGGGATTCGTCAGGGAAAAGATTTTTTGACGATGAACGGTGTCGGCGTGTGGCATGAGGACTTCGAGCAAAAATTCAATCCGGTGATGAAATATTTCCACTATCGAAATATGTACATCATGCAACATTTCGGAAGGCCCGCATCGAAATTTCAATTCCTCAGAGAATTTTTGCGCGACGTGAAAGCTTGCGTAAGATTTATGGACGGTCATTCGATGAGAATGATGGAGCGCGCGCTCCGGGATTTGGAGGGCGGCTACGAAGGAATTACTTCCGTCCCCGCCGACGAAAAATTTCAACAGATGAGAAATTATCCCTTGACGAAAAATGCTTATGTCCTGCTGTTCGTTTCGCTGTATTTGGGTTTCAAACATTTTTTGAATTACGACGAACACGACGCGAAACTGAAAAACTTCGTCAAAGAAAAATTGTCAGACCAAAAATTTTGGCGGCAGTTTTTGGGACTTACCGACAAGTGAGGTAGATTTTTTTGGAAAGCAAAATGATGATGCTGTATCCTTTTTCCGCGCCGACTTCCGTCGCCGGAGAAAACGGAGTGCGTCTTTACCGACAGGGAAATTACAAACTCGAAAACGGCATACCGAAAATAGAGCCGGGAAACGTTCTCGACTTGGGGACTTATTTTAATTGTTTCTCAATCCGGAAATGGATGCTTTACACGCACCTGAACCGGCTGAAAATTCAACTCGATTTCAAAGGTGACTTTGAACTTGAATTTTACGGCATGGTTAAACCGGACGAAAACGAAAAGGAAACCGAAGAGGAAAGAAAAATTCCTTACGAATTGAAAAATCAAAATTTCGGCGACACGATTTTTAAAACGGACGTTTCCGGAAATTTCGTTCGCGAATTTAATTTCGACGAATTGAACGATTACGCGAAAAAATTTGATTTGCTCGGAATAAAGTTGACTTCAAAAACTCCCGGCGCGGAATTTCTCGGCGGGACTTACTTCGGCGAATTTTCCGAAACGCGCCCGGTTAAAATCGGGATTACCATTTGCACTTTCAAACGCGAACAATATTTGCTCCCGAACTTGGAGAAGTTGAAACATTTAACCGATCGCAACCCGGATTTCAGCGTCATGGTTATCGACAACGGCCGGACGCTCGAAGAAAAAAAATCCGACGCACTCCAAATAATTCACAACAGAAATTACGGAGGAGCCGGCGGATTTACTCGCGGACTCATGGAGCAGGTCAGTCAAGACAAAAATACTCATATACTTTTGATGGACGATGACATTGTGATAGAAATTTCTTCGCTGGACAGAGTTTATTCTTTTTTGAGAGGATTGAAACCGGAATACAACGAAGAATTTTTCGCCGGCGCGATGTTGAATTTGGACGTGCCGACCGTTCAAGTCGCAAACACCGAATACTGGAGAATTTACGATTTGAGAACTTTCGGAAAACTGTTTGAGTTGTCCGACAAAAGAACTCTTTGCGAAAACGATCACGCGCCGCACAAGACGAACGGTTATTCCGCATGGTGGTTCTGTTGCATACCGACCGCTGTCGTGAAAAAAATCGGTTACCCGCTCCCGATTTTCATAAAGTGCGACGACATAGAATACAGTTTGCGGAACGGAAAAAATTTCATAACGATAAACGGTGTCGGCGTTTGGCATGAGGCATTCGAGAAAAAAGCAAACCCGGTTACGGGTTATTTTGCGATACGAAATACTTTAATCATTCAGCACCTTGCAAAAGGTTACGGGCGATTTACTTTTTTCCTCGCCTGCATGAGGAGAATTGCAATTTGCGTAAAGTACAGAGCCGCCGACGACATCAGAATGTTTGAACTTGCGCTGAAAGATTTGGAAAACGATTTGGAAGGAATTGCCGAAACTCCTTCCGACGAAAAATTTGCTCAACTGAAACAGTATCCGCTGACAAAAAATCCGTATACTTTGGTTGTGAAAACTTTTTTCATGAGTTTAAAACGCGTTTGGAATTACGACACGCACACCCGGAGAATAAAAAATTTTATAAGCGAAAAATTATCCGACCAAAAATTTTGGCGGCAGTTTTTGAAAATTGAATGAGGTTTTGTCATGAATGAATCCTTCACTTTCGGAAAATACGGCGGACTTTTGGCGGAACTCGTCACCCGCGACATCAAAATAAAATATCGTCGCTCGGTTCTCGGCGTTCTCTGGAGTCTGCTCAACCCGTTGCTGACGATGATTGTCACGGCGATGATTTTTTCCAACCTGTTCAGATTCGACATAACAAACTTTCCTCTCTATCTTCTCTGCGGACAAATCGTCATAACTTTTTACAGCGAAAGCACAAGCTTTGCGATGAGTTCGATAATCGGCAACGGGATTTTGATAAAAAAAATTCGCGTGCCGAAATGGATTTTTCCGCTGTCGAGAGTCGTATCAAGTTGCGTGAATTTGCTTTTCACTTTGCCGGCACTTTTCCTGATTATGATTTTCACGACGGATTCTTTCCCGGTCGCGTCGCTGACATTTTTTATCCCGCTGATTTTGATGGTATTTTTCTGTTTGGGTGTCGGCATGGTCTTGGCGACAATCGCGGTTTCTTTCCGTGACACCTTCCACTTGTACGGAGTTTTTCTCTCGATGCTGGGGTACGCCACGCCGGTTTTTTATCCTGAGTCGATTGTGCCGGACGAATATTTATTTTTGTTCCACCTCAACCCGCTGTATTATTTTCTCAAAGCTTTCCGGCAACCGCTGTACGAAGGAATTTTTCCCGACGTGAATTTGATTTTGATTTGCGCCGGACTTGCAATCGCCGCCATGATTTTGGGATTTTCTTTCTTCAGGAAGTACCAAAACAATTTTATTTTGTATATCTGACGAAAAAATTTATATTCGATAACGAAAAACCCCGCCGAAGCGGGGAATTTTTTTGCAACCGAATATTTTTCGTCAGACAAAAAATTTTTGCCGGATAAAGTTTTAAGTTTTGCTCCACTTGTTCGTCGTGCGGTTGTAAACGTAATTTGTGCCGCCGGCGAAATTAAACGTCGGTGTTATCTCGCTTGAATTTTCTATCGTCAAAGTGTTTCCGTTCTTCAGCGTCAGCGTTATCGAATTGTCATCAACCTTTTTGCGCGAAAGGTCTTTCATGTTTATGCTCAACA
>CAJOFG010000107.1 GCA_905233965.1 uncultured Selenomonadaceae bacterium | reverse complement strand
GGTTCGCTTTTGGTAAATTTCTCTGAGTTGTTCGGTGTACGCCGCCTCTGCTGCAATTTCCCGGTCAATCAAAAATTTGTTCACCAAAGTGACGACGACGGCGGCAAAAAAATTCAGCGCACCCAGCCGGACGAAAAACATTTTATCCGGAGTCGGCGACATTGCTATTGCTCCCAAGTCGGCAAGAACCGCAAGCAAAGCACACATTATCGGCGCACTCAAATGCATCCGCAAGCCGACTTTGTTTGCAATACCGTAAACCAAAATTATGCTGACGACCATAACGCTCGGCACTATCAAAAAAAATGTCAAACATATCGCCTCACGATTAAAAAGCACCGGTCGCGCCCGTCGGATTTACAACTTCGACGCGCCGGAAAAAAATCCTTCATTAAATAACGACGTTACCTTTAAGCAACCAAGTTTGCACCTTGTCAATTTTCACGCGAACAAAATCGCCGGGCTTTTCGTCGCCGTGCGGGAAGAGTACCAACTTGTTCGTCCGCGTCCGTCCGGTGAAAATATTTTTGTCGGTCTTGCTTTCGCCTTCAACCAAAACTTCAACCGTCGAACCGGTCAGCACGGAATTTTTTTCAAGACTGATTTTATTTTGCAAGTCCATCAATTCTTCAAGCCGGCGATGTTTAATTTCGTCTGCAACTTTGTCCGGGAAATTTGCGGCGGGAGTTCCGCTCCGCTCCGAATAAATGAAAGTGAACGCCATATCGAAACGAACGACTTTCAAAAATTCCAGCGTTTCCTTGAAGTCCTCTTCCGTTTCGCCGGGAAAGCCGACGATTAAATCCGTCGTCAAACAAATTTCCGGTATCGCCGCACGAATTTTTTTCACCAGGTCGAGATATTTTTCGACGGTGTAAACGCGATTCATCTTTCGCAAAATTTTATCGCTGCCGTACTGTACCGGCAAATGAATATGTTCGCAAATATTTTTTCCGTTCGCCATGACTGAAATTAATTCGTCGGACAAATCTTTCGGGTGGCTCGTCATGAAACGCAGACGCTCCACGCCGGGAATTTCGTCGATGTCGGCGAGGAGTTGCGCAAAATTTTTCAGCTTGTGATCTTTGCCGTAAGAATTTACGTTTTGCCCGAGCAAATTTATTTCTTTGCGTCCCTCTTGAACCGCGCCGCGAATTTCGGAATAAATTTCTTTCGGCAGGCGACTTCTTTCACGTCCGCGAACGTAGGGAACGATGCAATAGGTGCAAAAATTGTTGCAACCGTACATAATCGGCACGAACGCGGAAACACTGCCGGCACGAATCGGAAAAATATTTTCCTCCCGGACTTCGCCGCTGACGTTCGAGGTATCGACGAAATGATTTCTGAACGACTCCAAATTTTTTACGACTTCTTCAAGTTCGGAAATTCTGCCGGTACCCAAAACAAAATCGACGTGAGGAGAACGCCGAATCAATTCTTCTCCGTCCTTTTGCGCCAGGCAACCGGTAATGCCGAGAATCAGAGCCGGATTTTTTTGCTTGAATTTTTTTATCGAGCCGATCTTCCCGTAAATTTTTTCTTCCGCCGATGCACGGACGCAACAGGTATTGAGCAGAATCAAATCCGCCGTTTCCAAATTTTCCGTCGCAACGTATCCGATTTTTTTTAAAACGGCCGCCATGCGTTCGGACTCCGCAGAATTCATTTGGCAACCGTAAGTTAAAATTTTAAATTTCTTTTCCATGCCGCGTATTGTATCACCGGTTAAAACTATATTCAAGCAACTTGTTTTCAACGGGCGAAGAAAAAATTTTTTGAAGGATATTTTATTCGTGCGTTGAAATTTTTCGGCAAAATAAATTCGGGAGGAAAAATTTTTATGTCAGATAATTTTATTCGTGCCATGTTGGGTGACGGTTTTTTGCCGGAATTGATCCTTTCGACATTGGCAAAAAATACAAAGGAGAATCCGGCAATTTTTTACGTTTTCGGCAATGACGAATCGCGATTGAATGAACTTCGCGAAAATTACAACGTCAACGTGTCCGGCAATTTTGAGGAATTGCGCCGGGCAAAAGTGATATTGACCGCGTTTTATCCTCACGAGGCACAACAATTTTTGTCGGAGGCAAAGCAATTTGTTCAACCCGATGCTTTGATAATCTCTTCGACTTACGGAATAAATCTTGCCGAATTGACGAAATATTTTCCGTCGAATCCGATAATCCGGATCATGTTCACCCCGGTCATTATCGGCGGCGCGGGAATAATCGCGTACTTTGTAAACGACGTGAACCCGACGGACACAAAAAATTTTGCCGAATTTGTTTTCGGAGCGTTCGGAAAAACAATAAAAGTCAATTCGGAAAAAGAACTTGAAGACATGGGCGATATTCTCCTGTCAGAAACTTTGACTGCCTATAATGTGATAAATTCCATGATTGAAAGTGCGATGAAGTTGGGATTGACAGAGGAAAGAGCGCGGGATATTACCGCAGAAATTTTTCAAGGCGCGATAAAATCTTTCATTCAGCCGGACGAATTGACTGAATATCTTTCGACGCGAGCCGGCGAAGACAAAATTTTGTCAAAGGTCAGAGAGGAAGCAATAAAAATAATTGACCGCCTGGATATGTGGAATTTCGCAAAAAGTCCGGAAAGTCAAAAGTCGGACGCGAAAAAAATTTTGCGTTTCCATTATCGGGCGTAAAAATTTTTTTATGGAAAGCAGTCTTTGAAAAAATATACAGGTTGACAAAGAGCGGAATTTTATTTTATAATCACCACATAATTTTTAATTCCTCGGTAGCTCAGTTGGTAGAGCACCTGACTGTTAATCAGGGAGTCACCGGTTCGAGTCCAGTCCGGGGAGCCATTTTGAAAATAACAAGGGTGCGAAGTCGTTCGTACCCTTTTTGATTGCTTCGCAGGGCATGAAGAAAATTTTATTCTTCGATTCGCCGGAAAATTTTTTTTCGGTGTTGCATTTTTTTTTCAATGCCGGTATAATCTCTACCTGTTCGGGATGTAGCACAGTTTGGTAGCGCGCATCGTTCGGGACGATGAGGTCGCAGGTTCAAATCCTGTCATCCCGACCATTTATTTTGAAATTCCAAGACTCTCCGCCGTGAGGGTCTTTTATATTTTCCGGCGAAAAAATTTTTTCAAATTTCCGTTCTCTTTCGCCGGGAAGGTTTTTTTTTCCGAAACATTCCGGTATAATCCTTTTCGTTGATTTAACTTCGGGAGGAAAATTTTTTCAATGAAAATAATCAGCGAAGGTTATCCCTTTATATTCGTCGCGTTGCTCGTCGCATTTTTTCTCGGCGCGGTCGTCAATCCGTATGCGGCAATTCCGCCGGCGATTTTGGCTTGCTACTTTGCATATTTTTTCAGAAACCCGGACAGAAAAATTCCGGAGGGAGAAAATTTAATCGTTTCACCGGCTGACGGAACCGTTCAAGATGTCGTCGAAATTGACTACGATGATTTTGTAAAATCTCCGTGCCGTAAAGTTATAATTTTTTTGTCGGTCTTTGATGTTCACGTAAACAGAAGTCCGATCGCCGGAGAAATTAAATTGCAAAAATATGTTTGCGGCAGATTTCGCCCGGCTTACAAAGATTCCGTCGGCTTTGAGAACGAAAGACATTTGCTCGGTATCGAAAATGAAAAGTTGCGGATAACCGTGACGCAAATTGCCGGAATTTTGGCGCGTCGAATTGTCAGTTGGGTTACTCTCGACGACAAACTCGACAAGGGCGAACTTTACGGGCTTATTCGTTTCGGTTCGTGTACGGAAATTGTCGTGCCGGACAACGTGGAAATTTTCGTCAAGAAGGGCGACAAAGTTAAAGGCGGCGAATCCGTCATCGGAAAAATTATTGACGAATGAATTTGCAGGAATTATTTTTCAATCGACGAAATTATTTTTCAGAGTTTTATTTATGGAGGTAGTATTTTTATGAGTGAATCACCCGTTGTAAAAATTGCTCTGCTCGGTGCGGGTACGATCGGCGGCAGTGTGATAAAAGTTCTGCGCGAAAACAAAGATATAATTTCAATGAGAGCCGGAACCGAAATTCAAATAAAAAATATTCTCGTGCGTGATTTTGAAGTGCCGAAACTTCACGACGCCGGACTTCCCGCAACCACTGATTACGATGAAATTCTTGACGACCCGGAAATTAAAATCGTCGTCGAATTGATGGGCGGCATAAATCCGGCGAAAGATTTTATCCTCAAGGCAATGGCGCACGGAAAAAATATCGTCACCGCAAATAAAGACGTCGTCGCGCAGTTCGGCGGGGAGCTTTTCGATGCGGCGGAAAAAAATCAAATTGACTTTCTCTTTGAGGCATCTGTCGGCGGCGCAATTCCGATTATCATGCCGCTGAAACGTTCACTGACTCCGAATAAAATTTCGGAAGTGCTCGGTATCGTCAACGGCACGACAAATTATATGCTCACCAAAATGACTGAGGACGGCGCGGATTACGATTCCGTTTTGAAAGAAGCGCAGTCGAAAGGTTACGCCGAAGCAAATCCGGCGGCAGACGTTGAAGGCAAGGACGCGGCAAGAAAAATTGCAATTCTCGCGTCAATCGCTTTCAACTCCCGCGTGAAGTTTGAAGATGTTTCCGTCGAAGGCATAACGAAAATTACGCCGAATGATATTTCTTACGCGCAAAAACTCGGTTACGTCGTGACCGATGCGGGAATTGATGTTCGCGTTCACCCGGTCTTTTTGAAAAAAATTCATCCGCTCGCGTCGGTCAACGGAGTTTTGAACGCAATTTTTGTAAGAGGTTGGCCGGTTGACGAAGCGATGTTCTACGGTCCCGGTGCCGGTGCGCCGACTGCCTCCGCTGTCATTTCGGACATTGTGGAAATTGCGCGCGGTTTGGAAATGCACAGCAAAGGCAGATTCAGTTGCACCTGCTACGAACAAAAAAATATTTGCCCGATTGATGAAACCGTTTCGTCTTATTACATTCGCCTTCTCGTTGAGGACAAACCGGGCGTTCTCGGTTGCGTCGCGAAAACTTTGGGAGATACCGGAGTAAGTTTAAAATCCGTCGTGCAGTCGGAAGAGGACTTGCCCGGAAATGACGCGGAAATTGTCGTCGTAACTCACGCAGTCAAATACAAAAAAATTCTTGCGGCAAAAGAGAGTTTGGAAAAATTCCCGGAAGTCAAAGGAATTTGCAACATCATTCGGGTTGAGGAGTAAAATAAAATGGATGGTGAAAACTCCGGCAAAAAAATTTTTCCGGAAAATACCGTTCGCGTAAAAGTGCCGGGAACTTCGGCGAATTGCGGACCCGGTTTCGACTGTCTGGGTCTGGCGGTAACTCTTTACAACGAACTTGAATTGACTCTTTGGGAAGAAAAAAAATTGACGGTCGAATCTGTCGGCTCCGGCTCCGAAGAAATTCCGGCAGATGAAAAAAATATTGTCTGGCGATCCGCGAAAATGATTTTGGAGCGTTCCGGCAACGCGCAAAAATTCAAGGGCGCAAAAATCGTGACGAATAATCGCGTTCCCATGTCACGCGGACTCGGTTCAAGTGCGGCGGCAATCGTCGCCGGACTCGTCGGAGCAAATGCGATTGTGGGAAATCCTTTCGGCAAGAATGAAATTTTAAAATTCGCGACGGAAATTGAAGGTCACCCGGACAACGTCGCGCCGGCAATTTTCGGCGGCTTTACCGTCAGCGTGAGCGACAAGGGACAGGTGCAAACCTTTTCATTCCTTCCGAAAATTCGCTTGAAGTTAATCGTCGCCGTTCCGGATTTTCCCCTGCCGACTCACTTGGCAAGGCAAGTTTTGCCGGAAACCGTTCCGATGAAAGATGCAATTTTCAACATAGGACGTTCGGCAATGTTGATCGCGGCTCTTATCGAAGGCAAGGAAAAATTTTTGACTTACGCATTCGACGATGCACTTCATCAACCTTACCGGACAAAATTGGTTCCGGGTATGCGCGAAGTTTTCGACGCGGCGAAAAAAGCCGGAGCAGCCGGCGTTGCGTTGAGCGGAGCCGGACCTTGCTTGATAGCTTTTTCTCCGGCGGCGAAACATTTGGAAAATAATATCGCGTCGGAAATGGTTCGGGCATTTAAAGAAAGTAACGTCGAATCCGAAGCGTTGATTTTGGATTTGGACACAAAGGGAGCAACTTACGAATAATTTTTAAAAGAGGGCTGAGGAATGGAAAAAAATTTCAGTGTGGCGATAAGTTACGGCGAAAATCTCGGTTACGTCGAATATGACGAAACCGAAAAAAAAGTGAAGGTCGTACTCGGCGACGAAGAAGGCAAAAAAAAAGCAGAGGAATTTTTGTCGCGTGTACACGAAATTAAAATTCCTCATGAAACTCTTTTGGACTTCACGTCCGAAAAATTTGATGCGGCGGAAAGCGCGGACAGTTTGAAAATTGTTTTGACAAAAATGTGGGAAGAAACCGGCGTTCACGTCGATTGGAGTCGTCCCGTCGAATACGTCAAAGCGCATCCGCATTATTGAGCCGAAAAAAATTTAACCTCCGATTCTTTAAAAAAAGTTTCGGAGGTTTTTAATTTGTCATCCGGTTATTTTGCAATTTGCGGACGTTGATAAATAATCGGGTTTGCCTTTAAATTTCGTTTTAAATCCAAAGCCGCCATCAAAACATTTGCAAGCGTGAAGTTGCAACGCAAAAATTCTTCCCTGCCGAATATTTTAAACTCAAGCGGCACCCAAGAGTTATGCAAAAAAAGCATCTCGGCATCAACGTCCTCAATGTGTTTCGACGTGAAAAAATAATATTCAAGTTGACAAACTCCCCACGCCTAAAGGCGGGGGATTCCGCTATCAACAACCGATGCTTAAAAATTTAAGTCTTACTCGATCTCCTTCGCGGGTTGTTGCC
>CAJOFG010000106.1:439-5172 GCA_905233965.1 uncultured Selenomonadaceae bacterium | reverse complement strand
GACATTGACAAAAGCACCGTCGATTTTGTTCCGAACTACGACGAATCTTTGCAAGAGCCTTCCGTTTTGCCGGCGAATTTCCCGCAACTTTTGGTAAACGGGACTTCCGGCATCGCCGTCGGCATGGCAACGAACATTCCGCCGCACAATATGCGCGAAGTTATCGACGCGACTTTGATGTTGATTGACAAACCGGACGCGACACTTCGCGACCTGATGACTTGCATTAAAGGACCGGACTTCCCGACGGCGGGACAAATTATCGGCGCGGACGGAATTATTGACGCTTACAGAACCGGGCGCGGCTCGATTAAGATGAGAGCGAAAACCGAAATTGACACTTTGCCGAACGGAAAGCCGCGAATCATCGTTACCGAACTTCCCTACCAAGTCAACAAGGCAAGACTGATTGAAAAAATCGCAGACCTTGCCCGCGAAAAAACCGTTGAGGGAATTACCGACCTGCGCGACGAATCCGACCGTGAAGGTATGCGGATCGTTATCGAACTTCGCAAAGACGTAAACGCACAGGTTTTACTCAATCAACTTTTCAAGCACACGCAAATGCAAGATACTTTCGGCGTGATTATGTTGGCACTCGTCAAAGGCACGCCGCAAGTTTTGAATCTCACTCAAGTCCTCCAAAATTATATCAAACACCGGGAAGAAATTATCACCCGGAGAACGCGCCATGATTTGGAAAAAGCAAAGGCACGCGCTCACATTTTGGAAGGACTCACAACGGCGATTGAAAATCTCGATGCCGTCATCAAAATTGTCCGCGAAAGCAATTCGGCGGCAGACGCGAAAAATGATTTGACACAAAATTTCAGCTTGAGTGAAATTCAATCTCAGGCAATTTTGGATCTCCGACTTCAGAAATTGACCGGACTTGAACGTGAAAAAATCGAAACGGAATATCACGAAGTCAAAGCGGCTATCGAAAGATTTACCGAGATTCTCGCCGACGAAAATAAAATTTTGGAAATCGTCAAAAACGAATTGACGGAAGTCCGGGAAAAATTCGGCGACGACAGACGCACGGAAATTATCATCGACAAGACAACCACCGCAGACTTCAACGAGGAAGATTTAATCGACGACGAAGATATTGTAATAACTTCGACACGCGGCGGTTACGTCAAGCGAATCGGTTTGAGTAACTACAGAAATCAAAAACGCGGCGGTGTCGGAATAACCGGAATGAGTACGAAGGCGGAGGACGTTGTCGAACATATTTTGATAACGACGAATCACCACACGATTTTATTTTTCACGAACTACGGCAGAGTTTTTCCGCTCAAAGCTTACCAAATTGTTGAGGCGGGACGCACGGCGAAGGGTGTACACATCAGCAATTTAATTCCGGTTGACGAGGGCGAAAACATAACCGCGATGATTAAAGTTAAAGAGTTCGACCCGACCCGTTATCTTTTCATGGCGACGAAAAAAGGTATCGTCAAGAAAACTCAGCTGTCGGAATTCAGCTCAATGGTCAAGCGCGGAGTCATTGCGATTAAACTTCGCAAAGGCGATGAACTTATCGGAGTAAAATTCACGGAAGGCGAACGTCAAATAATTTTGGGTACGGCTCAAGGAAAGGCCATTGTCTTTGCGGAAGAGGAAGTCCGGGCAATGGCGCGCGCAACTCAAGGGGTGCACGGCATAAAACTTAAAAAAGGTGATTTCGTCGTCGGCATGGACAAACTCCGGGAAGGCGCGGAAGTTTTGACGGTCAGCGCGGAAGGGTACGGAAAGAGAACGCCGGCTGACGAATATCGTTCACAATCACGCGGCGGTATGGGTGTCATCAACATGAAGGTGACGGAAAAAACCGGCGAAGTCATCGGCTTGAAAGTCGTCGAGCCGGATCGCGAATTGATGTTAATCACGACGGAAGGTATCGTTATCAGAACGAACGTATCCGACATTTCGGTTATCAGCCGGAATACTCAGGGCGTAATGCTGATGAAGACGAAACCGGACGATAAAGTTGCGGCGTTGGCAACCGTTTCGTTGAAGAGCGAATAAAAAAATTTTTTCTCCGGGTATTAAGATGAAAATAATTTATGACGAAAGTATTTGTGTAGTATGTTTGTCTTGCGTGAGTGAATCCGAGTGCGGAGGAATTACTTACCGGCACGGAAAAATTTTTATCGACGAAACTTGCGCGGAAGATTGGTCGGGCATAGCGGACATTTGCCCGGTCGGTGCGCTGACTTTGAAAGACGAAGAGGAAGATTTTTGAATCAATCGCCTCAACTGTCCCGGACGTTTCACAACGTCGGCGAAAGACCGGAAATTTTTTTCGACGTTTGAAAAGTTGTTTGTTGTAAACGAAATTTTACTGTGCTATAATTTTTCAAACTGCTGCAGGAATATTTTTCAAGGAAGTGAGGGATTGTTATGCCTATTCAAAATGTTATCACGCACGCGCCGATTGCCGGAGCCGTTACGCGCTCTTTCAGACAGGTGAACGTCGATGCAGACTTTGCCGGCGCACAAGCCACCGCACAAAAAATGTACGAGAGTCTGCCGCACATTTCCAACATGGGAAATGAAACCAAAGTCGGAACCAGCAATTTCCAGATGGACAACAAGGAAGTAGTCAGTGTGTCTGTTGAAAAAATGGCTGAAATTATGGAACGTGACGACGAGTTCGTCGAAGTTTCCAATGCCGGCAATGAAACATTGTTCGGACCTTCCGGCTTCCAAAACATGAACGACACCTCAATCACGGCGAAACAACAAGTCGCAGCACAGGCGTACACTTACTTTGATACCTGATCGAACAAATTCCGGAATCTGTTCGGAAAAATCAGACCGTTGTCTTAATCGGCAACGGTTTTTTTTCGTCCGGTCAAAAAAAATAAGCCGACGAATTTTCATCGGCTTGCCGAAAAATTTTTTATGTCAATAAATGAATACTACTGCCAGTTTGGAAAGAAATTCGGTTGCGGCGTTTTCGGAAACCAAAATTTTTCCGTCTTTTGCGCTGAGAACCGGATTTGAATTTTCATCAACCGTTTCCGCTTTCAAAACGAGAGGATTTGTGCCGGCGCGTCCGGCTTGCGCGATGTCATGAACATAGGATGCCATTCCGAGTTTCGCAACCAGATCGTAATCCAAATTTTTGTGTCCGTAAATTTTTTCGCCGTTCACGTCTTGAATCGTCGGACTCATCACGGGTCTTAATCCCAATCCGCGACAATCTATTATAACTCCGGTAAATTCGCCTTTCGTATTTTTTTGCGGCGTGACAATCGTTTCCGGTTTTTGCGAAACTGTAACTGTTTCAGGTTTTTGCGTAACGGTAACTGTTTGCGGCGAATCGGAAGTTCTGACGACTATCATTGAAGCCTCGGCATGAACGCCGGTTATTGTGAATAAAGCCGTTAAAATTGCCCCGAGTAAACCGATTTTGAATTTCACGACGATAACCCCCTTGATAAAATCTTCTCTTAACTCTTCCTCCGAATGATATATCGAAAATTTTAGAACAACCTTTAAATTTTTACAAGAAAATTAAAATCGGATTAAAAAAATTTTTTCCCGGTCGAAAAATATTTTTCAAGTCACCGGTAATCTTTTTCTGCGTTCGGAAAAAAAATTTTGCAACAGTTCGCGACATTCGTTTTCCAAAATTCCGGCGGTGACTTCGAGCTGATGATTTAAAGCCGGATTGTTCGTCACATTGAAAATTGATTCCGACGCTCCGAATTTTGAATCCGGCACACCGTAAACCAATTTTTTGACTCGACTTAAAACCAATGCCCCGGCACACATCGGGCAGGGTTCGACGGTCGAATAGAGCGTACAATTTTTTAATCGTCGCCGCCCGATTTTTTTTTCCGCCTCCCGAATCGTCAAAATTTCCGCGTGAGCCGTCGCGTCGTCGAGTTGTTCAATCCGATTGTGATTTCCGCAAATTAAAATGCCGCTCTCATTTTCTGTGAGAACGGCACCTATCGGAACTTCTCCTTCTTCAAAAGCCTTTATCGCTTCCTTGAGTGCAAGGCGCATATTTTCAACGTCAAAATTCAATTTCCAAGTCACCTCAATTTTTTTAGTTAAGCAGACTCGGCAAATCCCACTTGCCGAAGTAGAACAGCGAATTTGCTCCCCTGTCCGTCAGTTCCAACGAATACGCTTCCGGAATTTCGGAGGATTTTTTTTCGGTCTTTTTCCCGAGCACGCGCCGGAGTTCGCTTGCAAAACTTCCGTCATCTCCTCCGCCTTTGTTGCGCCCCGTGTCGAATCTTCGCCCGACATCGTTGTCAACTCTTTTTATGCGCGCAATTCTTTCGATCTTGTCAATCATCGTCCTCCCCTCCTTCGCAAAAAATTTTTCCGAAAGATTTTTTTCAAAAGAATTTGCGGTCTTTACAGCATTATCGTAAAAAAATCCGGTTATCTTAACGGGTTGTGAAAAAATTTTTTTCCGCATTGACGCGAAAATTTGACGCAATTTTTCAACCGGTATATAATCCGGAGAATTGATTCACGAAAAATTCATTTTAAATTTGGAGGAAAAAATTATGTGCGGAATTGTCGGATACATCGGTGATAAAAGAGCGGCGGACTTTTTGGTGGAAGGTCTGACCAAGTTGGAATATCGCGGATATGATTCTGCGGGAATTGCCGTTCACTGCGGCGAAAATATTTTTACGGAAAAAGCCGTCGGTCGTCTTGACGCGCTGAAAGACAAATTGAAAAATCGTATTCCGGAAGGC
>CAJOFG010000106.1:0-429 GCA_905233965.1 uncultured Selenomonadaceae bacterium | reverse complement strand
TGGGCTACTCACGGTCGTCCGTCGGACAGAAACGCGCACCCGCACTCCGATTGTCACGGAAATTTTGTCGTCGTCCACAACGGGATAATCGAAAATTACATGGCACTCAAAGAAGATTTGATTTCTCGCGGACATCAATTTTTATCCGAAACAGACACGGAAGTTGCGGCGCACCTTCTGGAAGAATTTTACGACGGAGATTTTGAAAAAGCCGTTCGCGAAGTTTTGAAAAAAATCGAAGGCTCTTACTCGCTCGTTTTCATGTCGAAGGAAAATCCGGACACTTTGATTTGCGCGAAACAAGATAATCCGCTTGTCGTCGGTCTGGGCAAGGGAGAAAATTTTATCGCGTCGGACATTCCGGCGATAATTTCCCGGACGCGCGACACGATGAGCGAAAGAATTTTGAAAGACGGTTCCGGCATTACG
>CAJOFG010000105.1 GCA_905233965.1 uncultured Selenomonadaceae bacterium | reverse complement strand
GGACTTATCCGCAGATTCATTCCTAAAGGTACTGATATTTCTGAATTACCTGATGAAAAAATTCTTGGCATAAAGAATTTTTTTAATACTTTGCCACGAAAAATACTTGATTGGCAAACTCCTGAAAATTTTTTCAATGACTGTCTCATTTCTTCTTGCATTTAACACGCCCGTGTCGTCTCGATAAAAAAATCTTGACTTTAATTTTCTGCGGTGATAAACTATCCGGGTGTTGGGGACGTAGCTCAGCCGGGAGAGCATCAGGTTCGCAATCTGGGGGTCGAGGGTTCAATCCCCTTCGTCTCCACCAACTTTAAAAATGGTGTCGCGAATCTTTTTCGCGATTGAACGTATACGAAAACGGAGAATCTGACGGACTCTCCGTTTTTTTCTGTGCATTGAAGAATTTTTCGATTGGGAGGAAGATTTTTTTGAACGACAAAATTATTTTAACCGGCATTGAGGCTTACGGGCATCACGGTTGCACGGAGGAAGAACGTTGCGCCGGATCTTTTTTGAAAGTTGACGTTGAAATTGACGCTGACTTGTCGAAGGCCGGCAAGAGCGACGACCTCGAAGATACAATCGACTACTCAAAAATTTTGTTCGACGTGAAAAAAATCGTTGAAGGCACGCCGCGCAAATTGATTGAAACCGTCGCGGAAGAAATTGCCGAAAAAATTTTGAACGACTTCGACAAAGCCCGGCGCGTAAAAATCATTTTGCACAAACCGAACGCACCCCTGCCGGTGAAATATGCGGATGCGGCGGTTGCAATCGTCAGGGAGAAACTGAAATGATTTTTTATTTGGGACTCGGTGCGAATTTGGGAGAACGCGAAGAAAATATTTTGTCGGCACTCGAAGAGATAAAAAAAATTCCCGGCACAAAACTTCTGCGCGTGTCCTCGTTTTACGAAACGGCGGCGTGGGGCGTGACGAATCAGCCGGACTTCATCAACGCGGCGGCAAAAATTTCCTCGACGCTCAAGCCGGAAAAACTTCTCGACGAACTCCAACAGGTTGAAAAAAAATTCGGACGGGTGCGCCGCGAACATTGGGGAGCGCGGACTCTCGACATCGATATACTGCTGTCGGACGAATTTGTCTTGAAATCTGAGCGGCTGACAATCCCGCACCCGTACCTTTACGAACGCGATTTTGTTTTGATACCTCTTTCGGAAATTTTGCCCGGTCTGAAGTTTCAACCGCACGGCGACGACGTTAAAAAAGTTTCCGGCAGTCCGGCGGATTTTAAATTTAAATTCGTTGCCTGCGTCGATAAAAATTTCGGTCTGGGCAACGCC
Organism: uncultured Selenomonadaceae bacterium; assembly: GCA_905233965.1. GTDB lineage: Bacteria > Bacillota > Negativicutes > Selenomonadales > Selenomonadaceae > Quinella. The sequence continues at coordinate 4,443 of CAJOFG010000105.1, read as the reverse complement.
GGCGAATTGCTTTTCAAAATTCCGGAGGACTTGAAAAATTTTCGTGCACTGACTTTGAACAACACGATTATTTTCGGGCGAAAAACTTTTGAAACTTTTCCGGGCGGCGTTCCTCTCGATTCGCGGAGAAATATTTTGCTCAGTCGAACCGTGAAAAAAATTCCCGGCGCGGAAGTCGTTCCGAACGTCCCGGAGCTTTTCAAAATTTTAAAGCCGGACGAAAAAAATTTTGTCATCGGCGGCGGAGAAATTTTTTCCGAACTCATGCCTTACGCCGACGAAATTTTTTTAACCGTTGTCGATGCCGAAGTTGAGGCGGATACTTTTTTCCCGGAGTTTGCCGACGAATTTTTTTTGACGGACGAAAAAATTTTTTCCGGCGATTTGAATTGCGCGTTCAAAAATTTTCGGCGACAGAATTAAAAATTGCACCTTCCGATAAAAAACAATCGGGAGGTATTTTTTTGTCCGGAATTTGTTTACCTTAAAATTTTCTTCAGGTTGACGAATGACAAAGATTTCTTGTATAATTCGCTCCCGGAGGTTGAAGAATGGAACTTGCAAAAAAATTGTCGTCGTTCGACGAATTGCGCGACGAAGTGATTGCCGAAACAAAATTTGAACGCGGAAAATTTTTCCCCGACGCAAAAATTTTAAAACGGTCGCACGGCTTGACGCTCGTCCGGGTTTCGACTTGCAACGAAGAATTGACCGCGAAAATTTTTAAGCCGAAAGAAAATTCTGCTCCTGCGAAAAAAATTTTGTCACAACCCGGCGGCGAACTTTGGAAAAATTTTTCCGCGCCGGAAGTCTTTAATTTCGTTGAGGAAGTCGGCGACAAAAATAAAATTCACCGGACGGAAAATCCGATTGTTCCCGGACTTTTGATTTTGAAAAATTTTTTGGACGACGAAAAATTTTCCGGTTGCAAAAGCGTTACGATGAAGTTTAAAAGTTTCGTCACCGCCGGCGAAAATTTATTTTTGACAATCGACGGAAACAATTTTGAAATTTCGACAGCCGACGAAGTAAAAATCACGGGCAATTTTTTTTGAGGAGATGCGGAAAAAAAATGAATTCACGAGAATTGACGAAATGCGCGATGTGTACGGCTCTTTGTTGCGTGGCGGCTTATATCGCCTTCCCGTTGCCGTTCACGCCGGGAATGGTCACCGCCTCGACTTTGGCATTGAGTTTGACGGCTTACATTTTGACACCGAAACAAACTTTTGCGGTTATCGCGGTTTACACTTTGGTGGGCGCGGCGGGACTTCCGGTTTTCGCGGGAGGGTCTGCCGGCTTGGGAAAACTTTTCGGACCGACGGGCGGATTTATTTTCGGCTGGATGGTTGCCTATCCGATTTTAAGCGCGGTTAAAGGTTCGGAAATAAATTTCAAACGCTACGCGGTCGCAAATATTTTGACGGCAGTCCCGATAACTTATTTGGGCGGAGTAATTTCAATGTGCCTTGTCATGGACATCACGCCTATACAAGCTTTAACGCCGGCAGTCTTTCCGTTCATTCCGGGCGACATCATGAAAGCGTTGGCGGCGGCATATTTGGGCGTGCGTTTAAATTCCGAATTTCGGCGCAGAAGATTATGAATCCGGTTTACGTTCTCGGGGGTCTGCGCACACCGATTGCGGTTGCCGGCACAAAGTTTAAAAATATTCGTCCGGAAATTTTCGGCGCGGAAGTTTTGAAAGCTCTTCGCCGGAAATTTAATTTATCGCACGTCGATGAAATTATTTGCGGCAACGCGGTCGGCACCGGCGGGAACATTGCGCGAACGATGATGCTTGAGGTGGTGTTCGATGAAAAGATTTCCGCGCTCACCGTTGACAGGCAATGTGCCGGAGGAGCGGCGGCAATTTCAATCGGTTACGCGAAAATTTTTTCCGGCTTGTGCGATTGCGTTATCGCCGGCGGGACTGAGAGCGCGTCTTTGCAACCTCTGAGAATTTATCACCCGAACGACGAAAGGTTTAAACTCGTCGCGGCAAAAAATATTCCCGGCGGATATTACACCGCGCAATTTTCTCCCGGCGAAATTGATCCGCTCGCCATGTTGAGAGGTGCGGAACGTGTCACCGTCGCCGAAAAAATTTCAAAGGACGAACTCGACGATTGCGCGATTGAAAGTCATAAACGGGCGGCGGCGGCAGTCGAACTTTTGCGCGAAAATATTGTCGAAGTCAACGGGCTGAAAAAAGATACCGGGATTAAGCCGAACATCGGAAAAAAATTATTGGAACGTGCGCCTTTGCCTTTGGGAGCCGGGACTTTGACTTCTGCGGGTAACGCTTGTCGAATAAATGACGGGGCGGCGTTCGTCGTCTTGGCGAACGAAAATTTTGTTAAGTCCGGAAATTTTGAACCGCAGGCAAAAATTTTGTCGGCGACTTCCGGCGGAGTGAATCCGCACGAAAGTCCTCGCGGCACGATGAAAATTGCCGATAAACTTTTGCAGATGAACGGCTTGAAATATTCCGACCTCGCCGCGATTGAGTTTAACGAATCCTTCGCCGTCATTGACGTACTTTTCGACAGGGCGCACGGCGAACTTTCCGAACGATACAACCGGCTCGGCGGCGCGTTGGCTTACGGGCATCCTTACGGGGCAAGCGGCGCGATTTTGATGATTCACCTGCTGAAGTCGTTGGAAATTTCCGGCGGCGGTTCGGGTTTGCTGTCGATTGCCGGAGCCGGCGGCACGGGCGAAGCGATTTTGATTGAAATGAGATGAGCGTTTGAATTTTTACGACTTGCTGAAAAATCGGGCGGAGCAATTCGGGGAGAAAATTTTTTTGCAAATCGACGAAAAAAATTTTTCTTACGCCGAATTTTTTAAAGCCGTCGATACCTGCGAAATTTTCGGCGAAGGACGGGAATTTTTTATATCGGGCGGCGATTTTTATTCCCGGCTGAAAAAATTTTTCGCCGCGCAAAAGTCCGGCAAAATTCCGGTTTTACTTCACGACGATATGAAAATTCCGGACGTGCAAAAAAATTCTCCGGGCGCGAATGACGTTATCGGAGTTTTCACCGGCGGCACGACCGGCACGCCGAAAATTTTGTACCGCACTTATGAGAGCTGGTCAAATTTTTTTCCGACGCAGAACGAAATTTTTAAAGTCGGCGCGTCGGACAAAATTTTTTTGCAGGGCAATTTGAGTTTCACCGGGAATTTAAATTCTCTGCTTGCCGCGTTGTATGCCGGAGCGACCGTCATAACCTGCGAAAAATTTTTGCCGGGCATTTGCGAAAAGTTGATTGAACGGGCGACGGTTATTTATCTCGTGCCGGCGAAGTTGCGACTGCTGACCGGCGGCAAACCGATTGAAAATGTTGCAAGCATTTTTTCCGGCTCGCAAGTTTTGACGGCGAATCAAAGCGCGGATCTGCAAAAGAAATTTCCGAACGCCGAAATTTTTCTTTACNNTACAAAAAAATTTCGCCGGCGAACATTGACGACGTAAAAAACATGGGGAAAATTTTTCCAGGCGTGAACGTCGAAATTGTCGGCGGCAAAATTTATGTTGACTGCGATTTTTGCATTTCCGGAATTGAAACGCCGTACACCGTCGGCGACTTCGGGCATTTTGATCCGTCGGGCAATTTGATTTTCGAGGGGCGCGGAACGAATTTTATAAATCGCGGCGGCGTGAAAATTTTTGCCGGCGAACTTGAAACAAAGTTGCTGACGATTCCCGGCATCGAATCGGTTGCCGTCGAAAAATTTCCGGACGAGAGCAGGGGCGAAGATTTTAAAATTTACGTCGTCGGCAAACCGGAATTGAAAAAAATTATTCGCCGAACTTTGAAACTTTCCGAAATGCCGCGCGAAATAATTTTCGTAAAAAAAATTCCGGACAAACTCTTGCCGGAAAAATTCAAATAAAAAATCCCGGATTATTTTGTCCGGGAAATTTTTTTATGTTCGTCGAAAAATTTTCAAATGGTACGGACGAGGGGACTCGAACCCCCAAGTCGTAAGACACCGGATTCTAAATCCGGCACGTTTGCCTGTTTCGTCACGCCCGCAGAACAATTAAAACACACCGGAATTTTATTGTCAAATCGTCGGTCGATTGATATAATTTTTCCGATAAAAAAATTTGGGAGTGGTGGTCTGATGAATCAAAAAGGTTTTGCGACGCTGGAAATAATTCTCGTCGTCATGGTTATCGGTATTCTTGCGTCGATTGCCGTACCGCGATTTACCGACATAACCACAAAGGCAAACACCGCGAAGATTCAATCGGATCTCACGACGCTGGACACGGCAATTTCAATTTATTTCATGGAGAACGGAAATTATCCGACCGGTCTTTCTCAGTTGTCAAGTTACGTTCGAGATATTGAGAACCTGAAACCTCCGACGGGAGCGGCTTACATAAACGGAACGGAAACACAAATCACCGGCACGGCGTATGCGATA
>CAJOFG010000104.1 GCA_905233965.1 uncultured Selenomonadaceae bacterium | reverse complement strand
CAGTCGGTCATAGTCAAAGCCATAATCGCTTTTTGAACGTGCAAACGATTTTCCGCTTCCTCAAAAATCACGTCGGCATTTTTTTCAAAAACTTCCTCCGTGACTTCTTCGCCGCGATAAGCCGGCAAGCAATGCATGACGATAACATTTTTGCTTGCGTGTTGCAAAAGTTCATCGTTGACTTGGTACGGCATGAAAATTTTCGTCCGCGCGTCATGCTCCGCTTCCTGTCCCATGCTCGCCCACGTATCCGTTGCAATTATATCCGCGTCGCGAACCGCTTCAGCCGGATCTTCCGTCCAACTCAAATTTGCGCCGGTTGCGTCCGCGTCGGCAATCGCATTTCGGAAAACGGTTTCGTCCGGCTTGTAATTTTCCGGCGTCGCGACAGCCAAAGTCATTCCGACTTTCGCCGCGCCGTAAAGATAGGAATTTGTCATGTTGTTTCCGTCGCCGACGTAAGCCATTTTTAACGAGCGCAAATTTTTTCCTTTGAACTCCCGGATTGTCAGCAAGTCCGTCAAAACCTGGCAAGGGTGAAGTAAATCGCTCAGCCCGTTTATAATCGGCACGTCGGCAAATTTCGCCAACTCCAAAATTCTTTCGTGACCGAAAGTACGAATCATAATCCCGTCGAGGTAGCGCGACAAAACTCTTGCGGTATCTTTAATCGGTTCGCCGCGTCCGAGTTGCAAATCGCGGTTTGACAAAAATAAACCGGTGCCGCCGAGTTGGAAAATCCCGACTTCAAAAGAAACACGCGTCCGCGTGGAAGATTTTTCAAAAATCATGCCGAGAGTTTTTCCCTCCAAAAGTCTGTGGGGGACTCCGGCTTTTTGCAAGGCTTTCAATTCAGCCGCGAAATCCAAAATTTGATAAACTTCGTCAACGCTCAAATCGTGAATCGAAATTAAATCTTTTCCGTTAAGCAAAAATTTTCACCTCCGAATTTTTTACACAGCCATTGCCGCCGCGATCGCCGCGCCGAGTCCGCTGCCGCCGTTGTCCAGAATCGTATCGACGCCGGCTCCTTCTTCGCCGAGAAGTTCGCTGAGTGCGTGCGCGATATTTTCTTTGACGAGCGGCATTTTTTCGTAAACCGAACCGTCAATCGCAATGTGTTGCGGCTCAATTTTTTTGTTGCCGGTGCGTTGCCAAATTATTCCGACGAAGGAAGTCGTCACGAGCCGCGCCGAACGAATTACGATAGCGGAAGAAAGTTCCTTGATTTTTTTCAAGTCGTCCGTTTCAAGTTTATGCCCGGTTTTTTCTTCGACAATCTCCGCCGCTTTTTTCAAATCCGGTGTTTCGTCGGAAATAATCGCCGACATATCAATCGAAGTGAATCCGTAAATTTTGCCCACGTCGTTCAAAAGTTCAGCCGTCGCCATGTCCAAAAGTTCACCCATGTACCGACCGGAAACCATTTTTTCAAAACGCTGTTCGCCGGGCTTTTCGGATCTCTTGTCAAATTCCAGGTCGAAACGATTGGGAGCCAACTTCATGAACCCGCCGGACTCAAGATTTAAAATCATGCCGCCCTTGCCGAAACCTTTCGGGTCGTGAATCGTCGGCTCGATGTAGCAGGTGTTGTGACCGGTCGCGTAAATCGAACCGATGTAAATTCCGGAATTTTTGTAAGCCGCAGAGAGGAGGACGGCAACCGTATCGTTGATGACGGCAACCGGCTCGACGTTTTCAATTCCGCGACGTTTGAGGGCGGCTGTGAGCAAATCGTTCACGACTTCGCCTTCGACTCCGGGCGTGGCAAATTCTTTCGTCCAAATTATCAGCCGGGCATTGTTCAAATCGTCCTGACTTGAAGGGAAGGAAAAAGTATGTCCGAGATAAAATTTTTTCTCGCGTTCGTTGTCAATCGCTTCGTCGATAAGTTTTGCAAGGAAGTCAAACATTTGTTCGGCGGTGGAGTCTTTGCCGATGTAATCGTATTTGCCGGGAATGATGAGCGGTTCGCCGACGCGCTTGGTAATTTCAAAACGCCCTTCGCCTTCCAAACGGATACGGGAAACGCGAACATTCGTGCCGCCGAAATCCAGCGCGAGAAATTCTCCGTGTTCCGTACCGTCCGGAAGTCCGACGTAAGACTTCAACATACGCAAAGACGAATCGTCCGGATTTTTCAAACCGAGTTGCAAATCCTGCCGGAAGTTTGCCGCAATTTCCCGGAGTTGTTCGCCGGTCAAAGTAAATTCCGCGATAATCTCTTTGAATTTCTTTTCGTCGATTGACATAAAATAATCGCCCCTTTCAAGTCGTGAAAAATTTTTTTGCAAATTATATCACGCTCAAGAAATAGGTGAAAGTTTTTTTTGCGCCGGTTTGAAACGGGAATTTTTTCTTGCGTAAGATTTGACAGGCGGGATTACAGGCAGGATTATTTCAAAATGTTTGACTTGACGCAATTTGTAATGTATAATCACAATGTTTTACGGAGGTCGGGAAATGGAAGCAAACATCGGAAATATTTTTGAAACCGGTTGCGTCGGCGATTACGGCAAGTATGATTCTTTGACGGACGAAGAACTCATCACCGAGATAAAGACAAACGACAATGACAACGGAAACGCGCTGGATTATTTGATTCACAGATACAGAAGTTTTGTCCGGGCGAAGGCGCGCTCTTACTTTTTAATCGGCGCAGATCGTGAGGACATAATCCAGGAGGGCATGATCGGTTTCTATAAAGCAGTGCGGGATTTCAAAAGCGACAAATTGTCTTCGTTCCATGCGTTCGCCGAATTGTGCGTGACGCGACAAATAATTACCGCGATAAAAACCGCGACGCGACAAAAACATATTCCTTTAAATTCTTACATATCGTTGAACAAACCGATTTACGACGAAGATTCCGACAGAACACTTCTGGACGTTTTATCCGGAGTGAAGGTTGCCGATCCGGAAGAGCTCGTCATAAGTCGCGAAGAATTTTTGGCAATAGAAAAAAAGATGGAAGAAATTCTCAGCGATTTGGAATGGCAAGTCTTGATGTCCTACCTTGACGGAAAATCTTACCAGGAAATTGCCGTCGGATTAAATCGTCATGTAAAATCAATCGACAACGCACTTCAAAGAGTAAAAAGAAAACTCGAACGGTATGTCGCCGGTCGAGGTGAATCAATCGATATAGGAACGGTTTATCGGGGACTTTCGACAATCGACAGAAGAGTCAGCGAACCCCGATTGAAAGCGCGACCCGCAGTCGCAAAAGTGTCATAAAAAATTTTGAACCGCCCGGCGGTTTATTTTTTTACCGTTTCATGGAAAAAATAATTTACAATCGTCGGCGGCTCGTCAAAATCTTTTTCGGTGTCGTCTTGATTCGGGACGTAGGGCAAGCCGATTTCTTTCGCGTACTCCCGATTTTCCGCATCGAGGTCGCGCCAATAACTCATATCCTTTTTTGAATAAATATCCGTGCACAATTTGGTAAGTTGCGGATATTTATTTTTTATGCAGTCGAAAATTACCGGTCTGTAATTGCCGCGCAGATTTAAATTTTCCGGCCGGATGTAATTGCATTTGTCTTTCGCCGCGTCACCTCAAAAATTTAATGTCGCGAAATAATCTTCAATCGTTTCCGCACGACGAATCATTTCAATCTTTCCGCTCTCCCGAATCAAAAGCTCCGCGCTCCGCAATTTTCCGTTGTAGTTGAACCCCATCGCGTGTCCGTGTGCGCCTGTGTCGTGAATAATCAGAATGTCGCCGATTTCAATTTCCGGCAACTTCCGATTGATTGCAAATTTGTCGTTGTTTTCGCAAAGCGAGCCGGTCACGTCGTAAATATTTTCGTGCGGCAAATTTTCTTTCCCGACGACGGAAATGTGATGATACGCGCCGTAAAGTGCCGGACGCATTAAATCCGCCATGCACGAATCCAGACCGACATAATTTTTGTAAGTATTTTTTTTGTGAAGGACTTTCGACACGAGCCAACCGGCCGGACCGGTCATCGCTCTGCCGCTCTCCGTCGCGATACGAATTTTTTCCAAACCGTTCGGTAAAATAATTTCGTTGAACAGTTCGCGGATACCTTCGCCGACGGCTTTATAGTCAACCGGTTTTTCTTCAGGGCGATAAGGTATTCCGAAACCGCCGCCGAGATTTACAAATTCCAAATTTATTCCGGAACGCTTTTTAATTTCGACCGCCAACTCAAACATGATTTTTGCCGTGTACAAAAAAGTTTCCGTGCCGCGTTCGTTCGACGCAATCATGGTGTGAAGTCCGAATCTTTTCACGCCTTTTGACTTTGCAATTTCGTAAGCGTCAAAAATTTGTTGCCGGGTGAGTCCGTATTTCGCCTCAGCCGGTTTGCCGATAATGTCGTTGCCTTCGTTCATGATGTCCGCCGGATTGTAGCGGAAGGAAAGGCATTTCGGAAGTCCGGCATTTTTTTCCAGAAATTCGATGTGGGTGATGTCGTCCAGATTGATAATCGCGCCGAGTCGAATTGCTTTTTGAAATTCGTCGGCGGGCGTGTCGTTGGAAGGCAGAATAATTTTTTCTCCGGTAACGCCGGCTTTTTCGCTTATCAAAAGTTCCGGCAAAGAGCTGCAATCGGTGCCGGCTCCCTCGTCGGCAAGAATTTTCACGATGTGCGGATTGGGCGTTGCTTTAACTGCAAAATGTTCACGAAAATCCGGAGCCCAAGAAAAAGTTTCTTGAAGTCGGTTCAAGTTGTTTTTAATTTCCCGCTCGTCGTAAATGTGGAACGGCGTGGGAAATTTTTTTATGACCTCGCGCAAT
>CAJOFG010000103.1 GCA_905233965.1 uncultured Selenomonadaceae bacterium | reverse complement strand
CAAAATTATATTTCGCCCGGATTTCCTCATACGGCAAAAAATTTTCGCGAGTCGATTTAATTTGTTGCGCCAAATTTTCAAGATAATTTTTCGTCGGCTCGTTGTCCGTTATCTGAAGTTGAACGGGAATTTTTTCCGCGCCGTCCGAAACGGTGAAAAATGATTCGTCACTGCCGGCAAAATTCGCCAAAAACAACCCGAACGTCCCGACAAAAAAATTTTTTTCGTCGCCGGGAATTTCGTTCGGGGCAAAAACAATTTCAATTTCGCCGCGCTCATTGTCGCCGGAAAAAATATCCGGTGCCGGCATCGAGTTTGCGGAAATGCCGGAAAAAATTTTGTCGTGGTAATCAAACCGGTTTTCGTTCAAATAAATCTTCTCCTTTACAAAACGTCAACGTAAATCGGCGTGTAACTTTTTCTTTATCGCTGACTTGTGCAGATACATTGCCTCGTCCGCCTCTTGGAAAACTGTGGCGTAATCTTTGCCTTCCTCCCAAATGCCGATACCTCTGGCAACGGAAAAAATTTCTCCCTCGTCGTGGAAAGTCAATTCGGTATTTGCGACGGTTTCATCAAATTTTTTCAGCAACTCGTCGCGATTTTCGTAATCGCCTTCACTCTCCAGAATTGCGACAAATTCATCGCCGCCGATACGGAATACCGGACTTTCGGTGAAAACTTTTTTAATCGTGTCCGCCGCGCTCCTAATCAATTCGTTGCCCGCCTCATGTCCGTAAGTGTCGTTAATTTTTTTCAGGAAGTTGACATCAAAAACTATGACGGCATATTTCATTCCCGCCGCCGTATAATTTTCAATCTCACCGCATTTTCGCGCATAAGCCGTCGTATTGCTCAAGCCGGTGAGTTTGTCGCGGTAAACGTAAATCTCCAACTTGGAAACCATTTCGCGAATACTTTTAACCAACGTGCCGAGTTCGTTTTTGGATTCTTCCGGCAAGTCCACGTCCAAATTTCCCGACGCGATTTTTTGCGCGGCTTCGGTGAGTGCGAGGAGCGGACGAATACCGCGTGATGCAAGGTAAATGCTGAGCGAAGAAACGAGGACGGCAATTAAAAGCATGAAGCAGATGAGATGAATCAAAAGATTGTTTCTCTCCCGATAAACTTCGGAGAGCGGCGCGGCAATTCCCAAAGTCATGCCGTCGGACAGATAAGTTGTCATGTGCCGGTAATGAGGATTCGGCGTGAAAGTTTCTCCCGGTTCAAAATTTTTGTGGTAAAGAACTTTTCCGTTATCATCAATCAAATAAGCATAACCGCTGTCGTAAATTTGCAGACCGCGAATTTCTTTTACCAAATATTTGAAATCTATATCCATGCCGATGACACCGACAAAATTTTCGTCGATATAAATCGGGGTGACGTATGAGATGACATAACTTTTAACCGTCGGGTCGGTGTAGGGTTCAGTCCACGCAGATTTTTTTCTCTGCTTGGGAATATAAAACCAACCGACGTTTTCCTTATCGTCCGGCGAATATTTCGACAAGTCGATCGGATCGCGGCGATAAAATATCGTTCGTTGGTCTTCTGAGGATCCGCCGGTACTGCCCCAAGAAAAACCGCCGGAAGAGCCGGCAATTTCCGGATTCAACCTCATGTAAAAGGCGACACTGCCTTCCGTGTTTGACGCTATGGCGCGGAATAATTCTTCGGTGTGTTGCAAATAATTTTGCCGCCATGCTTCATCTTCGACAAATCTTTCGTAGCTGTCCAATCGTGCCGTCGCCAAATCTTTCACGTCCTCGACGGAAACTTCTATGCCGGTGAAAGTTTTCTCCAATTTCTCACGGCAAATCAAACTTTTCGTTTCCAATGTATCTTCGATTGTCTTGCCTGTAATTCTGTCGGTTATCACAAAACAAATTCCGCCCAAAACAATCGCGGAAACAAAAACCGTGCCGACTTCAAGGAGAACAATATTTGTCATGACGGAATCTTTGTAGCGCAGGAGCATATACAGCAAGCCGACCAGAGCAACGCCCATTGCCGTCATACATTCAAAATTTAATTGCCGCCACAAGCCGGGATCCTCAAGACCGTAAACCACGCCGGACCAATTCAGCAAAAATGCCGTGACCAGGAAAAAGGTGTAAAATATCGCCGCCGTTTTTCTGTTTGAACCGGTATTGCCGCGAATCATTATTTTTCTGTGCCGGCTCTCCCTTATCGGAGGAGGTGACAGCGGACGGAAAATGTACAGCGACAAGACAATTCCGACGAAAAATCTTATCCCCTCATAATCCGTCATTCCCGGAAAGCAAAGCACTAACGCCGCAACAGTCACTGCAAAAAAAACCGTGTCGAATGCTTTTTGCACTTCGGGATGATATTTTCTTCGTTTAAGCGGCAGATGAAAAGGATAATCGAAACTTACCAAGATTGTGAAACAGATAAGACCCAAAAAAATCGTCATGTTGAAATCGTTAAGGAAACAGGTTAAAGCGTACTCCGCAACGAGTCCCAACTTTATGTCGAGTCCGTCGAGCAAGTAAAGCATATCCGGTTTTTGAGTTGTCATCGCCAAAAAAAGTGCGGTCGCCAGCGCGGTAATAAACGAAATTTTTACAAACTTGAGTATTACGTCCGTCCTCAGCGCGAAAAGAGATTTTCCCGGATCCGTGAACATTGAATGCCAAAGTCTGTAAGGAAGATAGGACGCCATGAACGCCCAAAATCCGCAGTTGCAGAAAAGTAAAATTGCAAGCCAAATACCGGCTTCCGCTCCGTCTTGCACGAAAACTGTCGGCACGTCCAAAAAATCTTCATACTCCGACGCAAGCGCACCCGCCATGCAACCGAGTCCGGCCGGAAATCCCCACATCAAACCGAGTACCGCCAAAACGGACGGAGAAAGTCCGACGAGGGTGGTGTGCGGCATCGTAAAAATATAATGTTCGCCGTAATCGACAAACCAGTAAATGAATGCCGAAAAAGCGAATTGCAAAATTTTGTTCTTCAATTATACCAACTCGATTTTCTGAAATTACCAAGACATTATAGCACGTTATTCGACTTCAAAAAACCGGTTAAAAAAATTTTTGCCGAAAAAAATATTTTCGCCGGCTTCGTACTTTCAAAAATCGGTGCGGGGAAAATTTTTTTGCCGGCAAGAATACAAAATACCGGAGCAAATTTGTTTGACATAAGCATACCGGATTTTTATAATTTCCGATAATAAAATGTTATGAAAAATTTTTGCGAGGAGAAAAAAATGTGCAGGATAGGTTCGATAAAAAGTAAATCGCCGTTTCAACCTTCGACGGCGTTAAAATTGATGCTCCCTCAACAGGAAGGGCATGACAATTCCGGTTTCGCAATGGTCATGCAGGATTTGTACGGAATTTTTTCAGCGTACAAAGACAAGCCGCTTTTGTCTATGGCTTGTACTCAGCGCGGCGCGCACCTTGTCGAAAATTACATGGACGCGCACAACTTCACGCCGCTTGCCGAATGGATTCCGATTCCGGACCGGCGCGAAGGTTTGGACATTCAAGCCATGCCGTATTACATTTTCCGGAATTACGATTACCCGGAGGACGCGGCGCACATGACGGACGAACAGAGAGAAAATCTTTTGCTCGATACCCGGCTTGCGCTCAGAAAAATTTTGGACGACAGCGGCGAAGGTTTTGTCTATTCGTTTTGGCCGGACGTTTTGACCTTGAAAGAGATCGGAGACCCGGCGGACATTGCAACCTATTTTCATCTGTGGGACGATAACGGTTGCCTTTCCGCAAAGTCTGTCGTCGCTCAATGCCGGCAAAATACGAATTACGAAATTGTCCGTTATGCGGCGCATCCTTTTTTCCTGCAGGGTTACACACTTTGCGCGAACGGAGAAAATACTTTTTACACGAAGAACAAGGAATTTCAAAAATCTTTGCATCGCGGTTACATCGGCTTTGAATCCGATTCGCAATGTTTTTTAAACACGCTCCATTACGTTCACCACGAATTGAAATGGCCGCTCGATTATTACAAGCACGTTATAACGCCTTTGCCGTTTGAAGAAATTGATGAGCGGGAGGACGGAGAAGTTTTGTATTCGATTCGTCAATCGCTGGCGAATTTGGAAATTAACGGTCCGAATACGGTTATCGGAGTTTTGCCGGACGGAAAGATGATGACTTGTTGCGACTCGAAAAAACTTCGTCCGGTCGTCGTCGGCGGCGATGAAAACATGATTGCAATTTCCTCCGAAGTTTGCGGACTGAATGAAATTTTACCGGACAGGGACGCGACGAAAGATATTTATCCGAACGAGCGGGAAATTGTTTTGATTGACAATGATTTGGAGGTGACGAGATGCAAGCAGTAAAAACTCAAGATGTCGGAGTAAACGACCTGACTTGGAAAATCGAATACCACGCGGAGCGTTGCACAATGTGCGGAAGTTGCGTCGCGTCATGTTCATTCAAAGCGATTAAAGCCGACGTTCAATCGCAATCAATCACCGTGTCGGAAAAATCTCAACCGGAACCCGTTCACAAATTTATTGCGCGTCCGGTGATAAAACAAGTCGCAAGCCTTACAAATTTTTGTCGCGGCTGCGGAATGTGCGAAAAAGTTTGCCCGAACAACGCGATAAAGCCGGTGAGAAACCCGGACAACCGGAAAGCTTTATTGTCACGCGATGCCGGTCCGATTAAGCGCGGCGGCAGAACAAACTTGAACGCCCAAAGAACTTTGGACAACATTATTGTCGGAAGAATTTCGCAGATGACCGACCCGTCGCTTGATTCTGTTCGTCA
>CAJOFG010000102.1 GCA_905233965.1 uncultured Selenomonadaceae bacterium | reverse complement strand
CCGCCGACCGCGTGACCGGTTGTCCCGCCCGGCAACGGAATGTTAAACATCATTCCCAAAAAAGAAAATGCCGCACCGACTCCGATTAAAGGCAATTTATCCGGCGGGACTTCCTCTTTAACTTTTTTTACCGCCACAATCCACGCGGGGAGCATGACCGCACCGAGTACCGCGCAGGTTGACGGACTCAAATAATTTTCGGGTATGTGCATAAAAATAATTCCTCCCGTCAAAAATTTTTCCGGAAGAAATACTAGCAGGAAAAAAATTTCGCACAAGCCCCCGCAGGGGATAAAAATTTTCGCCGGAGCCGGACACAAAAAACCGGTGCGAAAAAAATTTTTTTCACCCGGATTTTTTTTATTTATCGGTTATGAGTTTCGGATTTTGAGAAATACCCGCAGCGGCAACCGCATCCAATTCTTCGTCGGAGAGAATTTCATTTTGCAAGCGTTGCGAAAGACTTTCAACCTTTCCGAAATTGTCTTGCCGATGTTTAATCAAAAGATTGTTCAACAAACTTCCTTTGACGTTGCTGAGCGAAGAATAATCGAAATTTATCAATGCTTTGTCCAATGCCTTGTCATTCATTTTAATCACCTCTTAAAAAATTTTTTTCACCGGTTTATATGCACGAGCCGGAAAATTATGACAAAAAATTTTCGGAGCGGAGAAAATTTTCATGAAAAATTATTGAAAAAATTTTTGTCTATTGTATAATTTTTCCGTCAACAGGTGAGGAGGGTGCAAGATTTGAAAAATAAAATTTTGACTGTTTCGATATTCGCCGGGCTTTGTTTGTTTCCTTTCACGGCAAATGCGATTCAGGACGATATCGTCGAAGATTCAAAAGATGCGGCAAGACGTGCGGCGGGAACCGAGCCGAAAGATGTTGAGATAGAAAATTTGGACGAGGACGAAACGCCGGACGAAAATCAACAAACGGATTCGGCAGAAACTTTTATTTTGAACGGAATTAAAGTCGAATCCGATATTGACGTTAAGCAAAAAGATGTTCAACATTTAATCGATTCTTATATCGGGCAAAGAGTCGGGATAACCGAATTGCGGGAACTCACGGGGCAAATTCGTGACTTCTGCCGACGCGAAGGTTGGCTGGCGGCCATCGCTTATCTTCCGGAGCAGGATTCGACGGACGGAACGGTTACGATAAATATCACGTCGGCGAAATTCGGCAAAACCGTTTTCAACAACGAAAGTAAACTTGACGACGATATTTTGGAAGCCGTCGCAAAAAGATTGAATTCAAAAAAACCGGTAACGAGCAAACGAATTGAGGACGTTTTGTATCGCATTAACGAGATCGGCGGCTTGAAGGCAAGGGGCGCACTTGTTCCGGACACGGCGACCCGGGCAATCGAACTTCACGCAAACGTCACGGACGACAGAAGACAACGCGGAATTTTTTACGTCGAAAATTACGGGAGCAAAAGCTCCGGACGGTATCGCGCCGGTTTGATTTACGACTTTTTCAATCTTGACAATCGCGGCAGTCGTTTGGAACTGAGCGGCTTACTTTCAAATAAAGACCTGGACAATTACGCAATCGACTACAGCATAATCAGCAACCGGCGAACGACTTCGCGACTGGGAATTTCAATCGGCAGAACGAGTTACCATTTGGCAGGACCGGCTTATACCGGTTTGGACGTGGGCGGCGATTCGACGGACGTCAGACTTTACGGAATTACTCCGATTTTTAAAGCCGTTCATGAAGGTTTGGAATTTAATTACGGCTACAAATTCCGGGACGTTACGACGAGCATAAAAATTGACGGCGTTCCTTTGGACTTGGACGACAAAAGATACGTTCATACTTTTTCGCTCGGCTTGAAAGGTTACAAGCGTTCACTGCACAACGACCTCTTCAATTATTCTTTCACGGTTTATAACGGCTACGTTTCCAACCGTTCGCCTTACGCAAGATTTATCGATTCTCTGAACGGCGTGAGCGGAAGTTTTTACAAATCGCAACTGACTGCCGACTACAGAAAATTATTCGGCAAGTATTGGGAATTTCACACGAACCTTTTGGTGCAAAATGCATCGAAAACTTTGTACAGCTCCGAACGTCTGATTCTCGGCGGAGCAAACGGCGTGAGAGGTTACGCTGACGGCGACGGTTCCGGCGATATGGGTTACTTGAGCAAGTCGGAATTTGTCTGGCACACGAAATATGAAGGACTTGCCTTCAGCCTGTTCTTCGACATCGGCGGAGTCGGCGACAAGCGCGATCACGAACTTGAAACAATGCGTTCGTGGGGTATCGGATTGAATTATTCAAAACCGGATGACTTTTTCTTCCGCGTGGATTATGCGCGAAAAATCGGAAACAACAAAAATATTGCGTCCGACAACAGAATGGACAGAATTTGGTTTATGGCGGGAAAAATTTTCTGAGTGAAAAATTTTCGCACGGAGCAACAAAAAATCGCCGGGAATTTTTTCTTCCGGCGATTTTTTTTTCGTCCGGGAAATTTTGAGTACCCGACATTTTTTTTCACCTCCGACTATTCATAAAGGTATTGTTCCCAAGCATTGTCTCCCCAACGCTTATTCATTCCTCGTCAACCTCAATCAATTCGTGTTCCGTCCAACGACCTTCTTCAACATTTTTAAAAGCTTTGTCAAGCCTTGTAAGGTAACGGGCATTTCGAGTGGCTTTTCCGAAATCAACCGCGCCGGTTTCGGAAAATTGTTTTTGTACTTCGTCGAGAAAGTGTGACAATTCGTCTTTTGAAAAAAATACAAGTTCGCCGGGAATTTTTTCTTCCGGCAAATTTTTTTTATCCGGGAAATTTTGCGGCAAAAAATTTTCGTGAGTTAAATTTTGAGTACCCGACATTTTTTTTTCACCTCTTGAATGAGTTGAATCAGAAATTTTTGATGTCGTCCCGTTTTTCGTAAATGCGGGGCGGCAATTCTATTTTGTAGCCGTTGTGCAAAGCCCGTGCCATAGCCTCCAAAGTTTTTTCCAAAGTCGTGATGCCTTCGCCGACCAAATGCAACTCGTAACTTTCAAGCAATTTTTTTGCCGAATGTCCAATCCAGTTTGCAATAATTTGGCGGAGTTCGTCCGTCGATTTTATGAAAAATTTTTCGCGCCATTCCGTTTGATACAATTTCGCCCAACATATAGCAAAAATTACGTTGCTTTCTCCCCAATTCGATGCCTGCTTTTTATGTTGGCGGAAGGCACTCAACGGCTCGGCAATCCAATATAAATTTCCCTGCGACAAAAGTTGCAACCAGGTAGAAATATCAATCAGCGGGAAAAAACCTTCTTCATCGTCGCAGCGGCACAAATCGTTATCGCGCAAAAATTTTTTTCGGAGCAATGCCGTAGTCGGTTCGCCGATAAAATTTTTTCCCGTCGCGAACATCGCACGTCCGGCAATTTCGCCTTTGATTTTTCCGGTCTTGAATAAAATTTCGTCCCATTGAGGATTTATCGTTGACGGCGGGAAAAGTTCTTTAATTTTTCCGTTCTCGTCAACGACGTGCCTCTTTGAAGAAACCATCGAAACGTCCGGATTGTTCCGCATGACTTCAACCATTTTCTCAAATTTTTTCGGATAAAAATAATCGTCGTCCATCAACCAGTTTACAAATTCCGCGTCCGGATTGTTGTATTGCCGGGCGAAATTCCAATTTTCGTTTGCGTTGAAACCGGGCTTGCGAAAATATTTTATGCAAGAATATTTTTCGAGATAATCCTTCATCAAAATTTCGGTTTTATCGTCCGTGCCGTTATCGACGACGACAATTTCAAAATTTTTGTAAGTCTGATTCAAAACGGAGTCGAGTGCGATTTTAAACCACTCCGGGCGATTGAACGTCGGAATAATCACGCTGACGAGAGGAAAAATTTCGCCGGAGTATTCGCTCAAAAATTCCGGCTGCTCAGTTTCGTCAATCGCAAAATTTTTTTCCCGCAATTCGAGCCAAGCTTTTTTCTGCCGGACGACAACGATTTTGTAACCTTGCCGGCGAAATTCCAGACAAAGGGAAGTATCGCCGAAAGAACTTTTCCGGCAAATATCTTCGCGCCGGGAAATGTCATGTTGAGTGGCGAGAAAAAATCCGTCCGCCGCTTCGACTTCGCAAAAATTTTTTTCGACGTTTCCCCAATCCGTCAAATCTTTTTTCTTGCCGGACAAAATTTTTCCGCACCGTTTCACCGAAGTGAAACAATCCCCGTGCGTCGATAAACGAATTGCTCCGCTCGTGCCGATAACGCCGATTTTTTCGTCGGACTTGAAAATTCTTATAACGTCCGTCAAAAGATTGTTCTGCTTGAAAGAAATTTTTTCGTCGGCGTAAATTTTAAATTTCGCGTCGCTGTTTTTCATCGCGGCGTTCAAAACTTCCGCTTTGTTTTCGCCGGCAGCCGGAATTATTTCGACGCTGTATCCGTCCGGCGCGCTCAGACGTTCCGCAGATTTAATCGCTTCGCCGGAATTATCCCCGTAAATTATCAGTGCAATTTTTTTCTCGTCCAAAATTTTTTCACTCCCAAAAAAAAATTATTCGTCCGATTTTATTTTTTCCGAATCCGAAATTTCCATTAAAAGTTCCGAAGTCCTCCGCGCCTCTGCCGAAACTTCCGCACGGGTTGCGGATAAAGCCTCCTCCAAGTCGCGAACGCGTGACTCAAGCCGGTTAATTTGTCGGAGCGCAATTTCCATCATCTCTCTGTCCGGGTCGGGCAAAATGTCATGATCCAAATCAATGTCGATTTCCTCAAAAATTCCGGCTGCTCAGTTTCGTCAATCGCAAAATTTTTTTCCCGCAATTCGAG
>CAJOFG010000101.1:2245-7082 GCA_905233965.1 uncultured Selenomonadaceae bacterium | reverse complement strand
TCATTTGAGCCGGAAAAAATTTATCTGTTCTTCCGGGCTTTCTTCGCCGCCTCTTTGGTAACTTTTATTGCAGTCAAATCGAACTGCTTGTAAAAAGATTCCGCATCTCTTTGATAATCTTTCGCGGTCTTGCCGGCCATTCCGACTTGGCTGGTGTATTCGTAAATCAGGGAATTGTCGCCGGGTTTGTAAATGTAGTAGAAAAATTGAGTGTTCCGGTTATTGTTTGCGGTCGTCGCGACAAAGTAAGCGTCAACATATTTTCCGACGTTCTCTTCAAAAACTTTTCGCGCTTCTCTGCGGTCGAGAGTTTTAATGTCAACGCCGATGTCTTTTTTAATTTGCGCGGCAATTTCATCGTAAGATGCGACGTAGCAGCGGGCAACTTTGCTTGCATTATACAAAAGTTGCGCGTATTCTTCATCGGTCGGTTCTTTGTCGTCAACTTTGTAATGCTGCGGCCAAGCGATTGCAAGACGTTTCACCGCGCCGAGATCCGCTCCCTCCGGAACGGTTTCTTTGTAAGCCGCGAGAGCCGTCGCGGAAGTCAAAAGAAAAATCGTCATCAACAATGCGGAAAAAATTTTTTTCATTTTTAACCCTCCGAAAAAATTTTTTTAAATCAGGTTGTGATTTTTTAAAGCAGTACGAATTTTTTCCAAATGTTCCGGCTCCGGTTCGGAAAGCGGCATTCTCAATTTGCCGGTATTCCAACCCATTAAATTCATCGCGGCTTTAACCGGAATCGGATTCACTTCGCAGAACAACGCTTCGATTAAATCGCAATAATCAATTTGCAGTTTCGCCGCCGCGTCGGTTTTTCCTTCAAAATAAAGTTGACAAATCAAATGGGTATCTTTCGGCGCGACGTTCGACAAAACGGAGATAACGCCTTTGCCGCCGAGAGAAAGTACCGGAATAATTTGATCGTCATTCCCGGAATAAAGAATCAAATCATCGCCGCAAGCCTTGCGAAGTTTCAGAATCGCGGAAAAATCTCCGGACGCTTCTTTAACTCCGACAATGCGCGGGTGCTTTGAAAGTTTCGCGTAAGTTTCGGTTTTGATTGAAACGCCGGTTCGGGAAGGAACATCGTACAAAATTATCGGGACGTTCACGCTGTCGGCGATTTTCGTGTAGTGCGCGGTCAACCCGTTTTGCGTGCATTTGTTGTAGTAGGGCGTGACGAGGAGCAGAGCGTCCGCGCCGACTGATTCGGCGTATTGCGAAAGACTGACGGCGTAGGCGGTATCGTTCGAGCCGGTACCCGCGATAACCGGGACACGTTTTTTGACGTGTTCGACGGTAAATTTTATCGCCGCCTTATGTTCCTCGTCACTCATCGTCGCGGCTTCGCCGGTCGTCCCGGTAATTACGATTGCGTCCGTGCCGTTTTCAATTTGGTTGTCGATAATTTTTCCGAGTTCCGAAAAATTTATTCCGGTTTCATCAAACGGAGTAATTACGGCAACGCCGGCACCGGTAAAAATTGTTCGCTTCATGGTAAAACTCCTCCGGAAAATTTAATCCAAAGCCTGTTCTATACTTCCGAAAATTTCGCTGTTCTTTTTGATAACATCTTCGTTGCCGAAAACGCAAATTCTGTTCGCCTTCATGCAGTCATCAATGAGGTTTGCGAGGTCGCGAATATCTTTCTGCCGGGTGGCGAGAATTTCATCGCGTGACTTTTGCCGGTCTTCGTAAGTAATGTTTTGTAAACAAAATTCTGCGGCGAGTTGTCCTTTGATTGACGGAGTAAGCGGCTTGTCAATTTTACTCATCGTGCCGATTATGTATTTGTCGTTTTCGCGATCCGTCACGTCGAAATTTCTGATAAAGTCTGCGGTCGCGTCGAACACGTCCAAAGTTTCTTTCAAATTCGGGTCGCGGTACGAGCCGAAGAACATTCCGCCGCTCCGGCTGAAATTGACGAATGCTCCGTAAGCACCGCCCTGTACCCTTATCTTCGTCCAAAAATATTCGTAGCGCAAAATCGTTTCCAGCACGTTAAGCTGACCGAGATATTTGTAGCCGAGATTGATAAAATTTGCACCCTTGCCGACGTATTGAACCCGGCTTTGCGAGTAAAGACCTTTGTTTTCCGACTTGAGCGGATAATCGTATTCGACACGCGGGAACTCATCGACCGGAAGATTTTTCAAAAGCCCGGACAGGTGCGGAACAAATTCTCTGTACAATTCGTCCGTTGTCGTCACGCTGACAGTCAAACCGTTTCGATTTGCAAGGCGCGGATAAATGCTTTTCAAGTCCTTAACGAATCCGTCAAAATTTTCGTCGAAGTCTTTCAAAAGATTCTTCAAAAATTTGTAAAGCGGAAGTCCCGCCTCATTGTTGTACGCGCCGGTTTTGGAATAGGAGGACGAAATGCCGGAAGAAATAATCGAGGTCGCGGACGCTTGCAAATTCAATTCAATTCCGATTTTCATTTGCTCCAAAATTTCGCGAATACGTTTCTTGTTGGTGAAAACGGTTTCGGTGAAAATTTCGGAAAGAATTTCGCAAGTTTCCTTCATCTTCGACGACAAACATTTTGCGTAAACTTTCATACGCGGCATGAAAGAATCCGGTTCGCCGTTTTTGGAATCGGCGCGAATAAATCCGGAAAAACCTCCGATGTTCAAATTGATGAGGTTAGCCAAATCGTTGTAAGAATGTTTTTTCGTGTCGAGTTGTCCGAGCAGTTCGCTGAGAATGAACGCATGGAAAATTTTGTTCTGCGGGACTTTCTGCGCGTCGAAGAAAAAGATGATGTAAATTATTCCGTGCGTGTCGATGTTGCTGTCCAAAATTCGCGTGCCGTCGAGGTCGCGGAATTTCAGCGGCAACTTCTCCGCCTCTTTGCGAATGTCGGAAAGTTTAAGCAGGGGAATTGTTTCGAGAGCCTCCGGCGTTTCCGGACTTTGCTGGCGTTCCTTCAATTTTTGCGTCGTCGCGATGACTTTTTCAATTTCCTTCGCGGACATTCCGGATTTTATTTTTTCCAACTTCGCCGAAAGTCTTTTTTCGCGTTCGTCACCGGCTTTTTTGTCCGGCGCGAGCGTTACCAAAACTTTGTGCGGATTTTCGAGGAAATATTTTTTGAGCAGGTTTTCAAAATAATTTTTGTTCAAACCCTCTTTCAGTGTCGCCAAATCTTTTTCGTAGCGAATAAAAATCGTCGGGTCTTGATCGTAAATGTAAGTGCGGAGACTGTGCAGACCGTAAATCAAACCCTTCGGCATGAATCCGAAATCGGCTTCGCGAAGTCTGAACTCGAACAAATTCAGCGACGCTTGCAGAAGTGTTTTATCAATTCCGTTGTCGATAAGTTTTTTAATTTCGGAAATCAGCAGGTCGTAAAATTTTTCCGTGTGCTCCTGCTCCGAACCGTTCAGCGTAATTTGGAAAGTCGGTTGCAACAAATCCGCTGTAAGTCCGGAATCGACATCTTGCCCGAGCCGCGAATCAAGCAAAGCCTGTTTCAACGGCGCGGCGGGTGAAACGAACAGCGCGTGGTTCAAAATTTCCAAGCCCAACATCGTTTCGGAGTCCGTAACGTCACCGGTCAAAAGGTTGAGCGACAGGAAAGTTTTTTTCTCCGCGTCCTCCTCCTCACCTATCGGGTAAACTTCGCGAACTCTTTTCATCTTCGTGAAAATCGGTTGCTTTTCGACTTCCGAATCGACTTCGATTTTTTCAAACGCCGACAAATATTCTTTGTCGAGATATTCAAGTTGTTCGTCAATGTCAATGTCGCCGTAAAGGTAAATGTAACTGTTCGACGGGTGATAAAATTTTTGGTGGAACTTTACAAAATCTTCCTGCGTCAAATTCGGAACAGCTTCGGGGTCGCCGCCGGATTCGTATTGATAACAATTTTGCGGAAAAATTTCGTGCATGGCTTTCCGCGCCAAAATATCATCGGGCGAAGAGAAAGCACCTTTCATTTCGTTGTAAACGACTCCGCTGTAAGTCAACGGCTCGTCCGGATTTTCAATTTCAAAGTGATGCCCTTCCTGCATCAAAATTTCCGGAGTGTCAAGCATCACCGGATAAAAAACCGCGTCAAGGTAAACGTCCTCAAGGTTGCGAAAATCTTTTGCGTTTCTGCTCGCGACGGGGTAAACCGTTTTGTCCGGATAAGTCATCGCGTTCAAAAAAGTATTCAGCGAACCTTTTGCCAATTCGACGAACGGTTCTTTCAGCGGATATTTTCGCGAACCGCAAAGAACGGAATGTTCGACAATGTGAGCGGCTCCGGTATCGTCTTTCGGCGGAGTGCGGAAAGCGATGTAAAAAACTTTGTTGTCATCGTCTGCGGCAACGTAAAAAAGTTTCGCGCCGGTTTTGACGTGTTCAAACTCGTAAGTCTTTGAATTTATTTCCGGCACTTCGGAAATTTTTTTCAGACGGAAACCGAATCGTTCATCATTAACTTTAATATTCATTGAATCGCCCTTTCCAAAAAAATTTTTTGTAACGGGATTTTTTGTCGCTCGGAAAAAAAAATTTCCCTCGCGGGAAAGTATAACAATTTTATTTCTCTTTGGAAAGAAATTTTTTGTCCGGAAATTACATCGGTTAGTTGTAAAATGAACTCGGACAGGTAAAATAAAAAAAGTTCCCCCCGAAGGGAGAAAAAATAATGTCCGAGACAAAGGTTACCACAAAATCCAAAAAATTTCACCACTTGAACGAATTTCAACGAGGAAAAATTGAAGTTCTGCTTAAAATGAAATATTCTTCGTGGGAACGCGGGACAAATGAAAGGCAAAACGGACTCGTGAGATTTTTTATCCCGAAAGGCACGGCAATTTCCAAAGTTTCCGACCTCACC
>CAJOFG010000101.1:0-2239 GCA_905233965.1 uncultured Selenomonadaceae bacterium | reverse complement strand
CGAAGATTGGATAAACACCATTCCGCGTAAAATTTTTGCTTATCGCAACTCAAAAGAATTTTTCAATGAACAAATTTCTCTCCTGACCTGAATTTTTTTACTGTCCGAGTTGCTATTGCAATTTAAGGGAAAAAATTTTTTGCCGATAAACCGGCTTTTATTCTTGACACTTTAAGCTCTCTCATCTATAATACAGCGCGGTTATTCTCTAAAGCAGAAAAAATTTTGAACGATAACAGGGGGTGTTCCTTGTGAAGAGAACTTTCCAACCCAACACCCGTTGGCGTAAAAAAACTCACGGTTTTCGTGAAAGAATGAAAACCAAAGGTGGTCGTCTCGTAATTAAACGGCGTCGTCAACGCGGCAGAAAGGTACTTTCGGCATAAAAACGCGGCAGGTCACTTGTTATGAGTGGCCTTTTTTCGTTTTTGACCGGAGGAAAAATTTTTATGTTCGAGTTGAAAAAAAGCGAAATTGTTCGCGGAAAAAAAGATTTTCAAAAAGTTTATTCGCTCGGTAAATCCTACGCCGACAAAAATATTGTGCTTTACGTCCTTAACGACGAAAAATATAACGGGAAAGTCGGATTCGCCGCCGGGAAAAAATTGGGGTGCGCCGTCGTCCGCAACAGAGTCAAAAGACTTCTGCGCGAAGCTTATCGGCTGTGCAAAAATAAAATTTCCGGCGACTGTGCGCTTATCCTTGTGGGAAGAAAAAATTTGACGGAATCGAAGTCGGACGA
This sequence comes from uncultured Selenomonadaceae bacterium, assembly GCA_905233965.1. Classification (GTDB taxonomy): domain Bacteria; phylum Bacillota; class Negativicutes; order Selenomonadales; family Selenomonadaceae; genus Quinella. The sequence continues at coordinate 1,497 of CAJOFG010000101.1, read as the reverse complement.
CGCGATTAAATCTCTCTTAAATCTTTTGCGTCGCGCCGGAATTTCGAACGGTGAAAAAAATCATGACGAAAATTTTTATCGCGCTGATTAAATTTTACCAACAATTTATTTCCCCGCTCAAACCGCCGGTGTGTCGTTTCGTCCCGTCCTGCTCCGCTTACGCGGTCGAGGCTTTGCAAAAGTACGGCTGGCGACGCGGCGGATTTTTGGCGGTGAAAAGAATTTTGCGTTGCAACCCTTTTTGCAAAGGCGGATTCGTTTAAATGAGGTGATGTTTTGGGAGATCCGGGTTTCTTCGGTTCGATTTTTGAGCCGATAGAAAACATAATGCACGCTTTGATAACTTTCCTTTACAACCTGACCGAAACGGCGGGTGTCGGAAGTTACGGCGTTGCGATAATTCTTTTGACGGTGCTTGTAAAACTTCTGCTGTATCCTTTGACGCGAAAACAGTTGCAGTCGATGAAGGCGATGCAGGAAATTCAACCGAAGTTGAAAAAACTTCAGGAAAAATATAAAGACAATCCGCAAGTCATGCAACAAAAATTGGCGAAGATTTATCAGGAGGCGGGAGTAAATCCTTTGGCGGGTTGCTTGCCGTTGCTGATTCAAATGCCGATTTTGATGGGAATGTATTACACGCTCTACAATTTCGATTACGGAGCGGTCGAACCTTCATTTTTGTGGTTGCCCAGCTTGTCGCAGACGGATCCGCTTTATATTTTGCCGCTCCTCGCAATGCTCACGACTTTTTTGCAACAGAAATTTTCCGGTACCGAACCCAATCAACAGATGAAAATTTTCATGGTGATAATGCCGCTTTTTATAGGTTGGATAAGTTTAAATTTTCCGGCAGGTCTCGTACTTTACTGGGTCACGATGAATATCATGCAAATACTTCAGCAAATTTGGATTACCCGCCGGAGTGACGATACTTCTGACAAGGGGGCTGCTTAAATGGCAAAGGTGATTGAGAAAACGGGCAAGACGGTTGAGGAAGCGAAGCAGGCGGCTTTGGAAGAACTCGGTGTGAGTGAAAGCGACATCGAAGTAAGAATTTTGGAGAATCCGACGAAAAAATTTTTCGGACTGTTCGGCGAAACTCCGGCAAAAATTCGCGTCACCGTGAAGGAAAAAATTACTCCTCCCGCTCCGCCCGTCGAAACTTTTTCCGCAGTCGAAGAATCCGCGCCGGAGCCGGAAAAAATCGAAACGCCGGCTGACGAAGAAAAAATTCCGGAAGTCGCCGAAAAAAAAATCGACTTCGACAAAACGCCGATTATCGACAAGGCGAAAAATTTCTTGTCGGAAGTTTTTGCGGCAATGAATGTTGAAGCGCAAATCGAAGTCAAGGAAACGGAGCGCGACGTTGTTTTCGACTTGTCCGGAAAAAGTTTGGGCGTTTTAATCGGGAAACGCGGACAGACTTTGGATTCGCTCCAATATCTCACGAACCTTGCGGCGAACAAAAGAGATTCGGAGGAGCGCGTCCACTTT
>CAJOFG010000100.1 GCA_905233965.1 uncultured Selenomonadaceae bacterium | reverse complement strand
GAACCGGTTCTTCGATTGCGCGACGGACGATATTAACGCCGACTTGTGCGTCACCTTCGAGAGTAAGTCCGTCGAGAGCCGGAAGAATGTCGATAAAGGTCGTGCCGCCGCCGGCAACGATACCTTCTTCGACTGCCGCACGGGTTGCATTGAGCGCGTCCTCAATGCGGAGTTTCTTTTCTTTCATTTCAACTTCGGTTGCCGCGCCGATTTCGATAACCGCAACGCCGCCGGAAAGTTTTGCAAGACGTTCCTGCAATTTTTCTTTGTCGAAGTCGCTGGTGGTTTCTTCAATCTGTTTTTTGATTTGAGCAACGCGAGCGGCGATGTCCTCTTTCGAGCCTACGCCGTCAACGATTGTTGTTTCCTCTTTGGTGGAGCGAATCTGGCGGCAAGTACCGAGATCTTCAAAAGTGACGCTTTCGAGTTTGCGTCCGAGTTCTTCGCTGATAACGTGTGCGCCGGTGAGAATTGCAATATCTTCGAGCATTGCTTTGCGACGATCGCCGAATCCCGGAGCTTTAACCGCAAGAGCTTTGAACGTACCGCGAAGTTTATTCACGACGATTGTCGCGAGAGCCTCACCGTCAACATCTTCCGCAATAATTGCAAGCGGTTTACCCTGTTTGACGACTTGTTCGAGAATCGGGAGAATGTCCGCGATTGACGAAATTTTTCTGTCGGTGATAAGGATATACGGATCATCGAGAACGGCTTCCATTTTATCCGCGTCGGTAACCATGTACGGGGAAATGTATCCGCGATCGAATTGCATACCTTCGACGACGTTCATATTGGTCATCATGGTCTTGGACTCTTCAACGGTAATTACGCCGTCTTTGCCGACTTTTTCCATAGCGTCGGCGATAAGTTGTCCGATTTCCTCATCGCTTGAAGAAATTGCCGCAACCTGAGCGATTGCATCTCTGCCTTCGACTTTGTGAGAAGAATTTTTAATTTCTTCAACAAGTTTTTTAACCGCCGTTTCAATACCCTTTTTGATAATCATCGGGTTCGCGCCGGCGACTACGTTTTTCATTCCTTCGCGAATAATCGCTTGAGCCAAAAGAGTTGCGGTAGTCGTTCCGTCACCGGCAACGTCATTTGTTTTGGTTGCAACTTCTTTTACGAGTTGCGCGCCCATGTTTTCAAAATGATCTTCAAGTTCGATGTCGCGTGCGATTGTCACGCCGTCATTTGTGATTGTCGGTGCGCCGAATTTTTTGTCGAGAACGACGTTGCGACCTTTCGGACCGAGAGTAACTTTAACAGCATTTGCGAGAGCGTCAACGCCGCGACCGAGTGCGCGACGTGCGTCCTCATTAAACAAAATTTCTTTTGCCATATGTTTTTACCTCCGAAAAAAATTCTTAGAGAATTGCAAGAATATCACTTTCGCGAATCACGAGATAGTCTTTATCGTCCACTTTGACTTCGCTGCCCGCGTATTTGTTGAAAATAATTTCGTCGCCTTCTTTGACTTCCGGCACCGCACGACTTCCGTTATCGAGAAGTTTTCCGGTTCCGACTGCAACGACTTTTCCTTTTTGCGGTTTCTCTTTTGAAGTCTCCGGCATGATGATTCCGCTTTTGGTCTTAAGTTCGACTTCGGCGACTTCAATGACAACTCTGTCTCCCAGTGGTTTTATCATATAAATCTGCCCCCTAATGGTAAAAAATATTTCAGTGACGAATCGAATTTCAAATCTCCGACTCGAAACAGGCTAAATAATAATGCCTATTCGACAAAAAGTCAATAGGCAAAAAGTCAAAAATTAAATCTGCGAAAAAATTTTTCCCGGCGAAAAAATTTTTTCAGTTGCGGGTGCGCGGTCTGTAAGGTTCGATTTCGTCGAAGGGAACGACTTTTACGTTTCCTTCCAAGTCGGCGAGAATAATTTCTTCGATTTCAAATTCCGAAAGAAAATCGCAGGTGTCCGCGTCCGGAATGTAAAAGCCGTCGATGTCCGCGATGATTGCAAGCGCGTCAAATTCTCTCTTGCCGTCGGCGATTGCGCGAGCCATGGCGACGACTTCAGCCGTCAAATTTTTTTCCGGCACCGGATGATCTATGCTGCAACCCGAATAAATTGTTCCGTCGCTTGCCAAAACGCAGGCACCCGCCGCAATTCCTTTGTCACGAATACAGGCATTTCTTATCGCGTCGGTCGCCGTTCTGACCATTGTATCGACAATATCAAAATTCATTTTATCCCCTCCGTTTTCAATGTCCCCCATTTTAGCAACACTCTTTAACTTTGTAAAGAAATTCGCCGCATTGATTATTCGTCCGATTTTTCAAGCGCGACGATGTTAATTTTCTCCCTGCCGATTTTTTTGACAAGATTTTTTCCGTGCTCTTCGCCGAGAACAAAAATTGACGTGCTCAAAATGTCGGCAACCGTCCCGCAATTTTCAAAATCTCCGGCGACAATCAAACTTACCGACGAAATATTTTTGTCGGACGGCATACAAGTTTCCGGATTGATTATGTGGTGAAAGCGACGACCTTCGACGATGAAAAATTGTTCGTAATCGCCGGAAGTGGAGAGCGCGGAATTTTCGACTTCGACGACTTCGGAAATTTCATTTTCGCCGCGCGGATTTTTCAACCCGATTTTTTTCTTGCCGAAAACAAAAATACTGCTCGTCCCGAAATCAATAATGCCGTCCGTTATTCCGTTCGCGACGAAAATTTTTCGCGCAATGTCCGCACCGTAACCTTTGCCGACTCCGCCCAAATTTATTTTAACGCCGGCTTTGTCAATCATCGCGCTTTGCTCCGACTCGTTCAAATATAAGTGTTTGTACCCGACAAAATTTTTCGTGTCGTCAATTTCGCCGGCATCCGGCAAAATTTTATTTTTCCGCGCAACTTTCCATAAATCGACAGCCGCCCCGACAGTCACGTCGAACGCGCCGCCGGTCAATTCGGAATATTTTTGCGAAATTTGCAGGACTTCAAACACGTCCGGATTTAACTTGACGTATTCGCCGCTCCCTGCCGTTTCGTTTAACTTCGTCACGTCGGACTTGATATTTTCGACGAAGGCAAAAATTTTTTCAAAACTTTCGTTGACGGCTTTTTCGGAATTTTTTCCGTCGGCTTTGAGCGTGACGACCGTCCCCATAATTTTTTCGCTCCGCTCGAAATGTTTTTCCCCGTCCCCGCAACCGCAGACAAAAAGAGCCGCCAAAATTATTGTGACGGCGAAAATTTTTTTCATTGTACGTCACCTTTCAGGAAGTCAAAAATTTTTTCTCGCGATGCCGGAATGTCGCTGCTGTAGATGTCCAAAATTTTTTCGTCAACTTTCGCCCGCGTCGATTTTTTCAAAGCTTCCAAACTTTCGCCGACACCGCCGCCGCCGTGCGTGACAATCGGAATTATGACTTTGCCGCTCAAATCGTAATGTTTCAAAAATGATTCTGCGGCTTTCGGTAAGGTTCCCCACCACAGCGGGTAGACGAAAATTATTTTGTCGTAACCGTTCAAGTCCGGCAAATTTTTTATCTCCGGCAATTCGCCGTTGTCAAATTCGGCTTTCGCTATCCGAGTCGTTTCCGGATAATCGGCGGGATAATTTTTTTCCGTTTGCATTTCGAGCAAATCGCCGCCGACAATATCCTGCGCCATCGACGCGATCATTTCCGCATTGCCGATAATTTTTTCGCCGTCGGTCATAACTGACGCACCGGAAACCGCATCGACACCCGGCGGAAAATCCGTGTTGCCGACGCGGCTGAAGTAAACCGTCAAAAATTTTTCGTTCGTCGAAATTTTTTCCCCGTGAATAATTTTCGCGGAATTTACTTCGACTTTGTGATACCACCTGTCAGCGTAAGGCAGACCGAAAATCCCGGCGACGGCAAGCAGGAACGTAAAAACCGATGCCGCATAAAAAATTTTTCCGTGAATGTATCGGCGGGCATGGGTGAGCAAATGCGCGAACAAAAAAATCAGTGAGGCAATCGCCGAAACGAGATGAACCGACCGCCAATTAAAATCACTGTCCGACTGCCAAAGCATAAGCCCGGAAATTGACAGGACGATTAACGACACCGCGAAAAAAATTATACAAAGTTTATTCGAGAGCCGACGCTTGGCAAAATTTTTGTAGAATTGCCGGTTGAAAAAATTATGCACGACGACCGCGACGAGAAAAATAATTCCGCAAACTTCATGAGTCGCCGGCATGAAAAAATTTCCGGACAGGCAGACGAAAAACATTATCAGTAAAAAAATATCTTGAAATTTTTTATTCATTGCAAAACCTCAACCGCAAAATTTTTTTGTACGGAAGAAAATTACCGGACATATCGTGCATATGTCAAGCACTTTGCAAATTTTTCATAAACGCGCAATAAAAAATCGCCCGAATTTTTTTGTCGGGCGACCGGAAATATTTTATTTTACTTCATCACGTCGAGCTTGATGTTTTCGACGAAGGCAAAAATTTTTTAACGCGGCAGATTAAATTGCCCGAGTGCATTTTCAAATTCCCGAACGGTCTGCAAAAGAAAATTTTTCCTCCACTCAGATAAATCCGTACCGTATTTGTCACTGAATCGAATTACGCCGACCGAACCGATAATAATGTTTTGAGATAATTTTTCAATCCGCGTGTCGTTGGAGTTTTCAAAAGTGCGAATGTACAAATCGTCGCCGGCAAAATTCAAATGTTCAATCAATGCGCTTTTGTTTTCCGGAGTCAAAATATAATCCGCAGGATCAATCATTTCCGCAATTTTCAACGTTACCTCTTTTGCACCCTCAACGGCAAACGGAATACCTTGAAAGTAAATCAAAATAATTGATGTAACTTTTCCGTTGTCGGTTTCAAAACAGAGGAAAACGTCGGAATCATTCATCCAAACATTGCCCAAACCGGGCAGAGTACCTTCGGAATGAAATTTTAA